>NZ_JAWJTF010000064.1:0-56299 GCF_048836525.1 Nostoc sp. CALU 546 | reverse complement strand
CAGAAATCAAAGCGGATTCCTATAGTTGCTTTGCCTTCCCGCAGGGTAGGTTCGCGGAGGAATGCAAATTAGGTAAAATTATGCTCGACTATAAAACTTATCACGAATAAGGTAGGTAAAACTCATATTTGCTCAAAAATGGTAAGTTTTCTGGAATCTCTACCTCAAATTTCTTTTACTGTATTTTATCTGTGGCTTTCTACTCTTAATTTGTTACCAATAGCAAACGCTGCAACCCCCAAAAATGCTAACAAACAAGTAATTTGCCAAGCTAAGAAATTAGGATATGAAGAAGCACTTTTTTTATACTTAAGAAAACCGCAAGGAGAATTTGAAGATGGAGGTGCAATTAATATATATGAAGACGCAAAGTTACAAGTACTAGCGAAAGGTTTTGAAAACTGGATTTACGTTAGTGTTATCGATGCAGATAATTCTAAAGAAAAAGGCTTAGAAGGTTGGATGCGTAGTAGCAGCCTAAAATGTACTAGCAATTTAGCTCAAGTTAAGCCTGCACTCTGCGAAGTAACTGGGTTACGATCGGGGCAATTAGCTTTACGTACCACACCTGGCGGAAAGTCAACAGCAGGTTTAGAGAATGGCAACAATATCACATTACTCAAGCCTGATATTGTATCACTTCAAGGTCGCCCAACACCTTGGGTTAACGTGCGTGTTACTAATAGCTCAAATAATAGAATAGTAGGAAGGGAGGGGTGGATTAATTCTCAATATATAGATTGCTATAGCAACCAAAGCAATGATGCAATAAATTATCCATAAAATATTTGAGGATATACCTCATTTTATCGATAACCGCTATGTAACAATTTGTGCAGGAGTTACGAGCAAAAAGAACCCCGACTTCTTAAAAGAAGTCGGGGTTTTGAGCCTCTCAATGTTTACAAAACAGATTAATTCCTATATTTGACTAGTAGCTGCATAACTATTTTTATAAATAGGAAGTAACTCTTTAGCTTGTATATAGACAAAGGTACTCTTTGGAATAGCTTCTAATAAATGAATTGCTTGTTTCCATTTACCTTGTACTTGCTGCCGAACTAGTAGAGAATGAGGTGGATTGTGAAGAATAAAATTAGCTTCTATTGCTAGTTTTTTTGCTGATTCTAAGTTTGCTATAGCGTTCTTTTCAATTAATACTCTTTTACTGATAGATTTGTAGTTAATTTGATAATAAGCCAATTTCTTCTTAGCTTGGTCATAAATTGATGTTTCATCAGGAATACTATCTAATAAGATTATTGCCTGATGCCATTTAGTTTCTGCTTCTTGCCAAACTTTTAAAGGATGCGGTGGATTTTGAACTAAAGAAGCAGCTGCCATTCCGAGTTTTTGAGCAGATTTAAACTTAGCACTTGCACTTCCTTGTTGAGTTAAACTTAGAATAATCTTTTGTAATTGTGGACTTTGCTCTTTAATTTTCCAACCACCAAAACCCAAGATTAATAAACTTGAGGCTATAATCAAAGCTGAACGGACTATTTTGGATGTCCAAAACTTTGGGACTCTTTCTACTTTCTGACTAATAATTGCTTCTTTATTACTTTCCTGTTCAATCTTTTTCAGGGATTGTTCTGCCTGTTCACTTAAAACGTTACTCTGAATAATTAAAGCAGCAATCTGTTCTTGGAAAAAATCACAATCATTGAGAATATCTGTTAATTCTTGAAATTTCCCTTCACTCGATATAATTAATTCGTGGTCATCATCCAACCACTCTAAAGCAAAGCCAGATTTTCCATAAAAAGCAGATACTCCTAATAAAATATTTAATAAACTACGACTGCTTTGAATAGCATGAAAAATATAATTTAATTTTTGCTGTAACTGTAATAGTTCTTTTTTAGCATTGCTAATATTTTGAATTTGACGTTGTATAACATTAGGTTTTGCAGGGTCTAAGTTAATATTTAAGCTGACATTGATTGCTTTAAATTCAGTAGTTATGCTTGGATGATTAATATCAGAGTTTAGTTGATTTACTAGTTGCATATCACTAAGAATGTCAGCGGCTATTGCTTGCAAAAAATAACCCCATTCAATCCAACTATCAATTTTTGATTGTAAATCAGTTAATGAAATTTTAGTTTCTGAGTTCCCGAATTTTTCAGCTATGGCTGGATCTACTAATCCTAGGTTAGGGATAAACAAAGTAGCGACTGTAGCAATGCGAGGAAGTGTAGCGATCGCAGAATTTTTGGCATGATCAAATCTCAATTCCTGAGCAATTAATTTTTTAAGATTCCGTAGTTGTTCCTGAGCATTATTGATCAGGATAATTTGTTCCATGATTTCATTGGAATCGCCAATAGTCAGTTTTAGACTTTGAATCAGTGTTGGCAATTCACTAACAAGTATTTCCAGGTTAGCCATAAATACCCCTTAGGGATTTGTCGAAAGTTTATGCGAAACAATTAAAATGGCTTGAGTAAGAACGTAAATACGCCTGTTGCATCTGAGCATCCTAAATTAGTCACAAATCTCAGGAGCTATAAAATGTATAGTTCCCGGAAATCCTGCTAAAGTAACAATTTCAGTTTCAAAATCCCAGGAAAGATAAAATTATCCATTCACTAACCTATGAATGAAGTTGATTTAGCATTTACCCCAGCCCTAGAGTTGGCACAATTAATTCGTCGCCGGGAAGTATCACCGCTAGAGTTGGTGGAAATATATTTAGAACGGATTGGGCAGTTGAATCCCCAATTAGGAAGTTATTTTACGGTGACGGCAGAATTAGCGATCGCAGATGCTAAAGCTAAAACAGAATTATTGACAACTACCTCAGAATTACCACCATTTTTTGGTGTGCCGATTTCCATTAAAGACCTCAACGCTGTAGCGGGTGTTACTTGTACTTATGGAAATCCGGCATTACTGAACAATATCCCTAATTATGATGATGGTGTTGTGACAAGGATTAAGCAAGCTGGATTTACTATTCTCGGTAAAACAGCTACTTCCGAATTAGGTTCATTACCTTACAGCGAACCTACGGGTTTTCCCCCAGCTAGAAATCCGTGGAATTTAGAATATACCCCTGGCGGTTCCAGTGGTGGCGCAGCCGCCGCAGTAGCAGCGGGATTGTGTGCGATCGCTCAAGGTTCTGATGGTGGTGGTTCGATTCGGGGGCCTGCGGCTTGTTGTGGTTTGGTGGGACTCAAACCATCCAGAGGCAGGGTGAGTAAAGCACCCGTAGGCGAACGCCTCGCTGGAATTGCCGTCAACGGCCCGATCGCCCGCACTGTCGCTGATGCTGCTGCCCTTTTGGATGCTATATCTGGCTATGTCACAGGCGATCCTTACTGGTTGCCCGATCCTGAACCATCATTTCTCGCTGCCACTCACACAAAACTCGGTGCTTTGCGAATTGCCTTTGACACTACTATTTCTCCTTTGGGAGAAGCTGATGCCAACTGTCAGCAAGGTGTCCGCCAAACAGTTGAGTTATTAGAACAACTCGGCCACCAAGTTGAACAAAAATCCCCGGATTTCAGTGCTTTAGTTGAACCATTTCAAATCGTCTGGCAAGCTGGGGTAGCTGCATCGGGACTTCCTGTTGAAGCCTTGCAGCCATTAAATCGCTGGCTATTTGCACGCACCGGTTCTGTTGCCCAATACCTGCAAGCAGTTTCCCAAATGCAGGTAGTAGCACGGCAAATCGTGGCGTTTTTTGATACAGTGGATGTGCTGGTATTGCCAGTTTATCTACATTCACCCATCCGCGTTGGGGAATGGGCTTCTTTGAGTGCAGAAGAGACATTCCAAAATATTATTGAGTGGGTTGCCCCTTGTCCACCCGCGAATGCAACTGGACAACCTGCGATCGCAATTCCTGTAGGCTTTGATAGTAAAGGTTTACCTATCAGTGTGCAGCTAATCGGTAAACCTGCCGCAGAAGCCACACTCATCAGCCTAGCAGCACAATTAGAAGCGGCTAACCCTTGGATTCATCATCGTCCAGCCTTTGCAATATCAGGCTAATCATGCAGGTATCCCTGGAACAACTCTCACAAATTATTGTGTTTGCAGGTTTAGAAACAGCAGAGAAGATAAGTTTGCAACCTTACGCTCAGGTGCAACACCATCGCAAAGGAGAGATTATTCTGCATGAAGGTGATGTCTTACCAGCAAAACTTTATGCTGTTGTCAGTGGATCAATTCAAGTTACCAAAACAGCAACAACGGGGAAAGAAACGATTCTCCGCGCCTTGACTGCTGGGGAAATTTTTGCGGCTCCTGCTTTGTTAGGAAATAGAATTTCTCCGGCAACTGTAACTGCTGAATCTGATTGTGAAATCCTCACTGTAGAGCGAGATGCTTTATTAAAAGCTATTGGCGAAAATCCTGAAATTGCATTACGAATGCTGATGGTTTTTAACAGTCGGATTCAGCAATTACATGAAACAGTCCACGGATTAGTTTCTGAAAGAGCTATTGTTCGCCTTGCCAGATTAATTCAATATTTTGCTGCTGAATCTGGAACTGAATCTACCTCACAAGGCGAGTGTTTAAAAGTCAAATTATCTTATTATCGTATGGCTCGAAGTAGTGGCATTACTTACGAAGAATGTGTGCGGTTAATTAAAAGTCTCAAGTCAATAGTTGCCTATCGTCGGGGTGGGACGATTACCATACTTGATGCTGCGAAATTGGATGCGATCGCTTCTGGAGATATAGATTAGAGTATTTGCTATTACATAGAGAAAACCTGCCTCAGCAGGTTTCACAAGTTTAATTTTCCGTAAAGAGTTATCAGACTGCTACAGCTTCTCTATCTCGTTCGCGTGCAGCGACAACTAGAACTAGACATAAAGCTGCGATCGCTTTTTGCCATTCCTGCCGAACTTGCGCGTCTTCGACACCTTCAAACATCCCTACCAAGCGGGGAATAGAAGCTTCTAAAGCCGGACGAGGTACTGGTTGGTGTAGTTCAACTAAATGAGTTAAACTTTCTTGATTATGGACAAAACCAATTACCCATGTTGTTGTGTGATCAGGACTATCAGGAACCCGCTTGACTCCCAACTCATTTTTTAGCCAGTTGTAAAAAGGTGGTAATTCTTTAGCTAAAACCCCTCCTGCCGTGGGTAAAGTTTCCTTAAGTAAATTGGTATCTAAGCTATTTAGTTCTTGTTGTAATTCAGGTGAATTGAGAACTTCAGTTAGAGGTTGCGATAGTATTTCTTCCAACTGAGTTTCAGAGAAGTTTAAATTTTGAGCAAAAGTTAAAAGTAGCGATCGCATATTTCCAGACTCCATAAATAACTAATTATTTTCTGTTAATTTTTCAGAAAGCGTGAGTATAAATGTCAGGTTTTCTTCAGCTTTTAAAGCATGAGACGCGTTAGCAGATATAAAGATAAAAACACCAGGTTTAAGTGCAATATCTTCTCCAGATAAAGTCAGTAACCCTCTGCCTTCGATGACATTAATGGTGGCATTTCGAGTAGAAGTATGCTCAGAAATATCAGTATTAGCTGCTAGGCAAAATAGAGTGTATTGACAAGCGTTATCTTTCAGCAGCACCTTGCTGAGAACTCCCGCACTGGGATATTCAATTTTGTCTTGGAGTTGAATCATAAAAGATGGGCTAATTGTGATTGAGTTTGTCATAGTATTTGGGGATGATGAACCGTAAATAAATGCTGATAATCATTCAAAAACTATCGGTATTTATCAGGTGATATATTTGGGAACCAATTATGTTAATGGGCAACAGCACACAAAATGATGTAGCCTAATTCGTGTTGGTATTTATGAAAAACTTGGTACATCTCTAAAACGCGTTTGCGGATAGCTCTCTGCGTCAATATATTCCACATAATCCGAGTTGTATTAAAGATGCCTTCATCTTGAAATATCCGTTTTAAATTCAATAAATTCATTGAATCAGTTTGGCATTTCTGTACTTGCAATCCTGCTGTTGCAAAAGCCGTCATCCAGTTTGATTCTGAAAGTGGTGTAGAATTAACTCGAATTACTGGTGCTAAGTCATCATGAATTTGTTCTTCTTTGTCACGAGCTAATAGTTCGTGGGAGAGAAATTTACCTCCCGGCTTGAGTTTATTGTGAATTTCAGCTAAAATCTTGGCTTTTCCCAATGGCGATTGCATTGTAAGAATAGCTTCTGCCAATACATAATCAAACTTTCCTGGGATTGTCTCTAAGTTGAAAATATTACCTTCAATGATTTCAACTTGATTTTCTAACCCAGCAGCACAAATATTAGCACGCGCACAAGCTACACTATCAGGATTTTTTTCAACGCCTACTACTTTCACATGGTAGCTTTTTGCTAAAGCGATCGCACTATAACCAAAGCTAGAACCTAGCTCTAAAACTCTCTCTCCAGGCTGAAAGTTTGCCCACTCAAATAATTTATCTGTAGCTATTCGTCCACCAGGACGCAGATATTTTTTACCTGCTGCTGCTAAAACTTCGTGTCCGGTAGCTGTGTGGAAATTGAGGATAGTGTTGGTCATCTCTGCGACCCTCTGAACTTGTCTTATCCTCAATTTCTCAGAAATTTACGATATTGTCTCTGAGGTAGCTCATAGAAGCAGTATTACTTTGCTTTCCACTCATGGTCAAGGATAGCGTAAAGAAAATTGTCGTACCATCTATCTTTGATTAACTCTTTTTCCCGCAGATGACCTTCACGACGCATACCAATTTTTTCTAATACCCTTACAGAAGCAATATTCTCTGCAACACACCAAGACCAGATACGATGCATTCCCAGTTCTTCAAAGCCGAACTTTAAAATGGCGTGTGCTGCTTCTGTTGCATAACCTTGTCCCCAATACTGAGTGTTTAGTTCATAGCCGATATTTGCTTCTCGCATTTCCGGGTTATTTACACGAATACCACAATTACCAATAAGCTGATTTTCTGCTTTGAGGATAATAGCTAACTGAAACTTTGTCCGTGGTTGCTCTTTTTGCTGATCAACAAACATCTGAATAAACTCGCAAACATCCTTTTGTGTGCGGTGTGTCCAATAGTTGTAACGCAAATACAAAGGATCAGATTGATAGATAAAAACCGGCTGCCAATCTGCCTCTATAAAATCACGCATTAGCAAGCGGTGTGTTTCTAAGATCATGTCTTTTCTTTATGCGCTAATTACAGGCAATCTATAAAATTTAACTTTTACATTTTGCACCTTGAGGAGTAGCATCAGGATAATAGGTAATAATTGCTTTGTCTTTTCTGATAAAAACTGTAGGAAAGGATTTACCTGTTTCTCGGTCACGTACATTATAAATACACGCTCCCTCATTATTGCCTTGGAGCTTAAATATTTTGGTGGCATCTAAAAGCATTTCTTCGGCATTACTGAGATAGCCATAGCCTTTAATGACATCCCTTACTGTCCGATTTTCCTGCTTAATTACTACACCCATTGTATAAATTACATTCGGAACAACTTCCTCTCGTCCCTGATTATTTGGCAACCGTCCGCCTATTCCTTCATTTTGTAACTGTAAATATCTGCCATGAAAATGTAAGCCACCAATATCATTGGCGTTATATATTTCACCACAAAATATATGCTCAAACCCCCGACGTTGGAACCAAATATTGGTTAAATCTTCGAGAAATTGTGCTTTATTATTACGTCCAGGACGTAGTTCACCGCCACTAACTTGCTGAAGTTTTTGTAACACATCTGGGTAATAAGATAACAATTGTTTAAAATTATTAGAACTAACTCTTGTACCAATAGGGCCACAGAGTTTAATTATCGCTTTGTCAAAAGAATTTAGCAGCGGTGGAGGTGGTGTGATATCTACCTGTTGTCCTGCGGGAAAACGAACAGGGACAGGGTTATCTATATTATCAAAAAACGGCAGAAGTTGCTTATTTGACTGTGGCTGCGCGTTCACTGAATTTTGCCAGCCAAAAGGGGAAACCAGTAGCAAAATAGCAAACATCTTTACCATCTGCTTTAACCTATTGGTTACAGAATTTAGTAGCATAAATTTTAGATTAATTAGATTAAAATACTACATCAAATTAAACTTGATGTATGTCGTATTTTCTTAAAAACCCGGTTTCTTTTAATAAACCGGGTTGATGAAGTCCTTTAAAATTATGTTGACTTGGAATTTGGAATTGTTTATCTATAGGACTCATATTTGATTTCTGAAAAAACTCAGTACAAATTCGTCAAAAGCGGATTCCTATAGCTAAAGATGGCGCGTAAATCTTTGGCAACTTTCACTCAATCTACATTATTTAGTGGAATGATTAAGTTGCCCGATCAATTCTTTGCACTTCTTCATCAGATAGTTTTACATTGATAGCACCTGTTGAGTCTTCGATGCTGGAAACCTTGCTAGCACCAGGAATCGGCAAAATAGCAGGTGACTTAGAACGCAACCACGCTAAGACGATATTGTATACTGACACGCCTTTTTCTTGAGCTAATTTAGCGATCGCAGGAATATCTTGCAAATCCTGATGGCGACGCCTACCGCCAAAGGGACTCCAAGGCAAAAATGTTAATCCTTGCTGTTCACAATACTTCAACACGCCGTCATTTTCTGGCTGTCTTTGCCAAGGGCTGTATTGATTCTGCACCGAGACAATATCCACCACATCCCGCGCCTGCTTAATTTGTTCAACGGAAAAGTTAGAAACTCCCACAAATCTAATCAAACCAGCCTCTACTGCTTCTTTGACTGGCGTAAGAGATTCTTCAATGCTGTAATTAGGATCGGGAGAATGGTATTGCCAAACATCGATGGGTTTAGCACCACCCAACGCTTCAAAACTGTCGCGAATTGTTTGGCGCAAATGTTCTGGATTACCGTTGGTTGTCCAGTTGCCATCGGGACGCATCAACCCGCCCTTCGTTGCCACAATTACTTGACTAACATCGCCTTTATAACTGGTAAGTGCCTTGTGAATTAGCCGCTCGTTGTGATGCTTATCTGACTCATCTTTGCAGTAAGAATCGGCAGTATCAATAAATGTAATACCCAAATTCAACGCCCGATGAATAACTTCGATTGATTGCGATTCGGGAGGGCGATTAGAAATTGACATGGGCATACCACCCAAACCGATCGCACTCACAAAGATACCAGTTTTTCCTAGCTGTTTGGTTTCCATGCTTCTAGCTATAGTTTTCTGCCCCAATTATCTATCAGTTAGGCAAAGCTTTTGTAGCTATTCATCATAAATCCTCCCTGGTACTTAGACTTGAGGATATATAAATGGTCTACGAGGGGAATACTCTACTCAGGGGTTCAGTATTCTATACACATACACCGATGAAAATTGTCGAGGAAACCCGTACTAGATTGCAGCTAAAGCATCGACCACTCAGAGAGTGGTTCACCGGATGGTGCATTTTTACTGTCTGTTTTGGCTTTTTGATTTACTGCTTATTTTTTGAGTCTGCTTCAGTTCAAATAACTTGCGAGCGCCTCTCCCCAAACCAAATGAATTGTGAATTAAGACGGTTTAATTTGTTGGGAAGTATGGAGAAACTCAAAATGTTTGATCTCCAGGAAGCATACATTCTTACAAAGACTGGTAGCAAAGGAGGGAAAACCTATCAAGTTATGATTGTGACTCCTTTTGGAAACTTTCCTCTTTTATCCCATGTTAAGTATGAAGAGAATCAGAAAACTATCTTTAAAATTAACAATTTTATCAACTCTGGTCAAACTTCCCTATTGGTACAGCAAAATCAGCGCCACTATCTACTTTTATTAATTTTATTTATATTGATTATGATGGCGATCGCTGCTTATTTTGCCACATCTCCTGTAACTACCTGTACCTTTTATAAAAGTATTGATAAGGTATTTATCGAACGTAAAAGTCTTCGTATTAAACAAATTATTGAACATCCACTAGAGAATATTATGAGTTTTAATATCCAAGAAAAACAATTTAAATACTCGAAGCTTTATCGGGCTGTAATTGTGGTGAAATACTTTAAGGAAATCCCAATCAATCCCCAATATACTGATGAAAGGAGTATCCGATATGCAGTTTCTCGGATACATTCATTCCTAAAAATTTAACCAAACCGTATTGGGTTATAGCTGCAACCTCAATATCCTGAAGTCGTAACATAACCTAGTGAACTACAAATACCCACTTTGTCAGTTTGTCTAATTAAGCTAAGTTTGGTAAATAAAATAAGTAGCCTACATGATCGGCTGTTATTCCACACTTGACATAAAGCATTGTGAGTGCAAAACGTCTGCCAGAAACCATTGCCCATGTCAGAATTACTCGCCAATCCTGGCAACACGGCTTCCTTGAGGGCGAAGTAAGTGCGGGTGAGTTTGAGTGGCATTTCCAATGGCATTTTCGCCGGGGAGAACTTGCCGTCAAGCCTTCCCAAGGCCGCGCCTTAATCAAAGAACCCCTCGGTCGATTTTTGGAGCAACAAGATTACCAGCTAGAGCCTGGAGGAGACTATGCTTTTACGATTCGGGCGGAACTCTAGGAGTTATGAGTTATGAGTTATGAGTTATGAGTTATGAGTTATGAGTTATGAGTTATGAAGAAATTAATTTCTAACCCCTCACTCATAACTCATAGCAGCTGATTCTGTGAGGCGATTTAAGTATCTTTCGATTAAGAGAATGGCAACAATGTCATCTATTGGTCTTGGTGGCTGTCGCAGACCTTGTGGCAATAGCTTTATTAGCCCTTTGGGTGGGAACATTTGCCAATAGCGATCGCGTGCTTCTAAGGTTGTATAGCGCTCATCCACTAAAATAATACTCAGCGGTTCTGTTAATTCCTGGTATAGTTGCTGTCTCCACTGCTTGGCTGTAGTTTGATCGCCCATCACCATCAAAGAGATAGGAAACCTTTGACGCAGTGTCTCAATGGTAGCGATCGCCTCTTTGGCTAACACAACCTGATGATAATACAGTTGCCGATCCAGTCCCATCACCGCTAAACCACACTTATCTCGACCTGGATCAAAGCCCAAGATGACTGGTTGCGTTGGTGAAAATTCATGGAAAGCCATAAAAAATTAAAAATTAGAAATTATTGAAGAAGAATTTAGGAGTCAGAATAAAGACGCGACGCTCGTTCGCCCTTGGCGTCTCCCCTTGGGAGAAGACTCGCTAACGCTGCGCTATCGCGGACTCGCTAACGCTTCTCTACGAGACGCAACGCGAACGCTATCAGTCGGGGATTCAGACCGGCGAAGGAATTGTTGCACCATCAACTTGAAAATTTGGTGGGGGTGCAAAAACGCCGATTATTTAGACGCGACTCGAAAATACTCGCTCTAAGCGAAGCATCCCGAAGGGTATACGCTACGCTATCGCGGACTCCCTTGCCGCCGGCGCTATCCGCCAGTCATACAGAAAACATTGCTGTTAGCGGATAGCTAAGGTTTAGCCCATTCTGACTCCTGACTTGTGAATTCTGTTCGATAAATGCAATCACAGCAACTATTTTGGCTGCTGTTCAATATGTTTAAATCTTGCAATAACTGCCTCCTGCCTCCTGAATAATAACAGTGTGCAAATAATTTTTTAAGTACTAAAAATAATTTTTCCGTTGACTGTTGCCACTAATTTTACTCTCAATGGCCCAGCGGTATAAGTGTCCTCTGCCGCGATCGCTTTGATCTCTAAGGGTTGATTATACTGTCTTAATTGGTTGACAAAGCGCAAAAAAGTCCCATCTACTTGGACATTTTCGACAATTCCGGCGTTACGGGCACGAAATTGAGAAGCAGAAATCAGTATTTCCAACCGCTGCTGTAACTGATAGGATGTCATGCTTTTAGAATCGGTATTAGTTGTGGCCAGCACCGCGCCTCCCGAAAAAACCAATTGATTCCGGGCTGTATCGGCGAAAAACTCTATCTGCTTTTCTCCCCTGACGTAATTACCAGCAGAAAAAATTCGCACCACGTATTCTTGGCCATCCTCAATCTGCTTGCTCAATTTCTCAACCCTCTCCTGGGTGAAGCGTATTAGCTCTGCATTTGCAGGATTTGCACCAGGTTCACTCAATTCCAGGTTGGCGTTGCGATTGGCTTCTTGTAAGAGTTGTACAACTGCCTGACGAGCAGCAGCAGGTTGGGTAACACGAACTACAGCAGCGGACAAAACTTGACCGCGAACTAGGGCCAGCTTACCCAGACGTAAATCGCGGTAGGACTGATAATATTTTTCCAGCCTTGCAACTTCCTGTTCTAATTGCTCCTGTTGTCCTTCCAATTCTTTAAGACGAGATTCCCGTTTGGCAATCACTTGTTCTCGCGCTGCAACTTCGAGATTACGCTTTTGAATCAGTTTATCCAATTGAGCAATTTTTTGATCGCGTTGTTCTATGGCTTCTTGGCGGTTAGCAAGTTCGCGATCGCGTTTTTCAATTGCTGCTTTGGCTTCGTCAATGGCTTTTTTCGCTTCAGCATACAGTCGTTGACGTTCTGTCTTCAGTAGTTCAACTGCTGCCTGTAACTCCTTTCTCTGGTTGTAAACGCTTTGCAATTCAGTTATAGCTTTTTGGTACTGAGTTACAACTTGTTCTAGCTGACCTTGAGTGCGTTGGAGTTGAGTTTGAGTTTGGGCTTGTTGACTAATGGTGCGGTTTAACTGAGCTTGTGTTTGGCGTTGTTTGGCATTCGCCGCCTGCAAAGATTGGTTGATTGCCTGCAAGTCTTGTTGTGCCTTTGCTTGGGCAATTTTGGCTTGGCTTAACTCACTCTCTATCTGACTTTTTTGAGTTTCTGCGGTTTTTAGCTGTTCTCGTTTTTGTCTGAGGTCTGTTTGAATATCTTCTAATTCAAAGACTCCCTTTCGCAAGCCTTCGTCGGCAGCGAATAAAATCCCTAAAGTTGATGCTGAAATCAAGCCACCTGTAAAAATAGTGACCAGTACAGCAGTGTTTTTTGGACGAAGCTTAAAAAGTGAGAGGCGGGCTTTGCCAACTCGTGTGCCGATGCGATCGCCCACGGTTGCAATTACGCCTCCCAGAATTAAAATTGCAGCGATGAGGATGTATCCGGTGGTCATCTTTAGCTACCGAAATCCTTCCAGATACAGCCTACTACTTTTAAGCATTGTCTGGAAAGAAGTGGAAATTGGCAATAGCTGAAATTACTCAATTTATTAGATTTACCTCTAGCTATTAGTGTCATTTTTCAAAATAGAACACGCGCCGATTCCCCTTTCTCCAATTGTTTTTATGTGAATTGCCTACTTAAGGTAACAGGTTTATGCACAGTAATCTTCTTTTTGTGGATAGAAATCATCTTTTTCTCACGCAAATCTCCCAGTAGCCTGGTAACGGTAACACGAGTTGAACCAATTGCTTCTGCGATCGCTTGATGAGATAACTTCAAATCAATAGTGATTCCATCCGCACAAGGAACGCCAAAATCCCGACAAAGAATTAACAAAAAACTTACCAACCTAGAACCCATATCTCGGTGGGCGAGAGTTTCAATCATCATCTCCGTCTGTAAAATTCGCGAAGACAGACCTCGCAGCATTAACATTGATAATTCTGGATTTTCCTTGAGTGCTTGCTCCACCTGTTCAATTGGTGCTGACAGTAATTCCACAGGAGTAAATGCAACCGCATGGTAAAACCGATCCGATTTATTTCCTGTCAGCAATGACAATACACCAAAAACACTATTTTCCCGCAGCAACGCTACCGTTATTTCCTCTCCTGCCTCGTACACCCTGGAAAGTTTAACAGCACCTTTCAAAAGAAAATAAACTCGTTCGGCAGGATCGCCAGGAAAAAAGATCGTTTTATTGCGTTCAAACGTTTCCACAACTGGCGGAAACGCCCCGGTCGCCATCTGACGAAATACATTTGCTAGGGCTTTATCTTGTGTCACGATCATCTCCCTTCCCCTACCCAATGCCGGAAAAACAAAAACTGATTACCTAAGAATACACCCGAAAAATGAATAAAGCACCGTCAACCTTTCTGTACTTTCCTATACTCAAACTAATCTCTTCATAACTCTTTGTTTACAATGATACATAATTCTTGATCCTTTCAGCTACTAATTGTTGATAAGTAGTTCCAATAGCTGTATTTAAAAGGTTTTTTGAAGAACAAATAAAGAAATCTTGAGAATATCTTTATAAAAAATCAAGATTTTTGTCACAGCAAACACCCTTAGCAATATTCATTTTTGCAAATCCTGTATAAAACAAAGACAAAACGTGCCTCAGATTCTAGTATGCTCCTAATGATCGATCGCATTAACAATTTCTATGCTAAATCTGACCGGAAAAAATGCCCTTGTTACAGGTATTGCCAATAACCGCTCGATCGCCTGGGGCATTGCCCAACAACTGCACAAAGCTGGAGCAAACCTGGGCATTACCTACCTGCCGGATGAACGCGGCAAGATGGAGAAAAAAGTTGCGGAGTTGGTAGAACCTCTCAATCCCAGCTTGTTTCTTCCCTGTAATGTCCAAGATGAAGACCAAATTAAATCTACCTTTGAGACAATCCGCGAACAGTGGGGAAAGCTAGATATCCTCATCCATTGTCTGGCCTTTGCTAGCAAAGAGGATTTAACTGGAGATTTTAGCCAAACCTCTCGTTCTGGCTTCAACACCGCCTTAGAAATCAGTACCTACTCGCTGGTGCAGTTAAGTGGTGCAGCCAAACCTCTGATGACAGAGGGAGGTAGCATCGTCACCCTGACATATTTGGGTGGTGTTAGGGCAATCCCCAACTATAACGTTATGGGAGTTGCCAAGGCGGGGTTAGAAATGAGTGTGCGTTACCTGGCTAGTGAACTAGGGCCACAAAATATTCGCGTGAATGCCATCTCCGCAGGCCCCATCCGCACTTTGGCATCTTCAGCAGTGGGTGGAATTTTAGATATGATTCATCATGTAGAAGAAGTAGCTCCCTTAAGACGCACCGTAACTCAGTTAGAAGTGGGCAACGCTGCGGCTTTCTTGTGTAGTGATTTGTCCAGCGGGATTACCGGACAAATTCTGTATGTAGATGCAGGATATGAAATTATGGGAATGTAAGATAATTTGGGCATGGGGCATTGGGAATTGGGCATTGGGAATTGAGTATTAGTAAAATTCTTGTCCATTTTTCATTCCCCATGCCCCATGCCCTATTCTCCATGCCCTATTTCTCATGCAAATCAGCAAAATTAATTCCAACTACGATCGCTTAACTGAAACCTCTCGGATTGCTACTGTTCACCGCACTACTGGTGAAACAGATGTGCAAGTTACCATCAACCTGGATGGTAGAGGAACTTGCAAAGCAGCAACAGGCATTCCGTTTTTGGATCACATGTTGCATCAAATTGCCTCCCACGGGCTGATTGATATCGATGTCCAAGCCAAGGGAGACTGGGAAATTGATGATCATCACACCAACGAAGATGTAGGCATTACTTTAGGGCAAGCTTTTAACCAAGCATTAGGCGACAGAAAAGGTATTGTCCGCTTTGGTAATTTTCTTGCACCACTGGATGAAGCCTTAGTTCAGGTAGCGCTAGACTTTTCCGGTCGTCCTCACCTCAGTTACGGCTTGCAAATTCCTACTGGGCGAGTAGGAACCTATGATACCCAACTGGTACGAGAATTTTTTGTGGCTTTGGTGAACCATAGCCAAATGACATTACACATTCGGCAATTGGATGGCATTAATTCCCATCACATCATTGAAGCAACATTTAAGGCGTTTGCAAGAGCAACACGGCTGGCGGTGGAAATTGACCCCCGACGTGCTGGCATAATTCCCAGTTCTAAGGGCGTTCTATGAAATGGGTATTGGGCATTGAGCATTGGGCATTGAAAAGAGGCAGAGGTGCGGAGGGGCAGAGGGGAGAAAACTTTCTACAACTTCTCTACTCCCCTAGCTCCCCTGCTCCCCTGCTCCCCTGCTCCCCCACTCCGCCACTCCCCAATAATTGACACACCAGTTGTTGATGGTTATTATCAGCCTACCGGGTAATTTGTAATTAATCCCAAGCTGATAAATAGTGATTTAACCGAGATGAAGTCTGTTGCAGATGACCCTAATTCTCAACTTAATACGACAGACATTCCGCCAGTAGTCCTAACTTCTGAGTTGCGAAAAGTCTACCGCACTGGTTTTTGGCTAAATCAAAAAGTCGTATCTCTCAAAAACTGTTCTTTAACGGTTTACAAAGGGGAAACCTTTGGGTTGCTGGGGCCAAACGGTGCTGGTAAAACCACACTTTTGAAATTGTTGCTGGGAATTATTCATCCCACCTCTGGACGGGGATCGTTGTTGGGTAAACCAATAGGCGATCGCAGTGTTAAGCAACATATCGGCTATCTGCCGGAAAATCCCTATTTATATGACTATCTCACTGGCTGGGAATTTTTGCAGCTAGCGGCTGGGCTATTTCAAATTCCCCAAAGTGTCCAACGCCAACGTATTCCCCAACTGCTGGAATTAGTCGGTTTATCCCAAGCCGATGCCCGTAAAAAGCTGCTGCGTCGCTATTCTAAAGGAATGCTACAGCGTGTTGGCATGGCACAGGCACTAATTAACGAGCCAGATTTAGTTTTTCTGGATGAACCGATGTCTGGGCTTGATCCGGTGGGACGCTACCAGATGCGGGAAATTATTCTGGCGCTAAAAGCCGCTGGTAAGACGATTTTTTTCAACAGCCACATTCTGAGTGAAGTAGAACAGATTTGCGATCGCATTGCCATCCTCGCTCAAGGTGAACTAATTTGCTCTGGTTCCCTCAATGAACTCTTAGGTGGAAAAAACACATATCACGTCAAAGGTCAAGGTGGTGATGGGGAAATTCTCAAAAAATGGATACCCACTCTTATATTTGAGCCTGATGGTTCCTGGCACGGTACACTACAAGATGATTACTATGATTTTCTTTCCAGTCTTCGTCTCATGGAGGGTAAAATTATCACCATGAACTTGTCCCGTCACTCCTTAGAAGAGTTTTTTATTCAACAAATCCAAAGAAAAGATAACTCATTAAATTAGTCTTGTTACCAAATAGCAAATTGCCGGTTGACTTGAAGAACAAAACTCAAAGTTTCTGCGTTTTGGAATTATCTTTGCTCAACCCAACCCAGAAAAAATAAAATTCTGACCTCTTTTTAAGTTTATTTGTATTTATTTAATGAACTTGCCCATAATTTTGGTAGTCTCTTACTACCCATTGCAGATTTTAAATGTCATCAAATTAACTTTGACAATAAAACTTTATTCGTAAGTACTTGATTGGCTAAGATAAAATTTATTGTATAAACTGTGTTTAATTGCGTAAATCCTATATTTTTTGATAATTGCCATATTCAAGCAGCATTAACTTTAAGCTAACTTCACTAAAAATTTAAATTCAATAAACAAATTCCCTCCGGAAAATCACACTTTTCTAGGAAAATAAGAGTGTCGGGGAACTTGAATACTTAGGTATAGTCAAAATAAAAATGTTTAGACAGTACTTTATTGATCGTAGTTTCAGAGTCTCAGGTAAATATGCTTAACAAAAGTTTGTCTAAATTCCTAACTCAGCCAGTTGTGGGTGTGGCTTTATTAACTGCTGTCAATGCCGCTGTGTCATCTGCCAGTCTAGCTCAGGGACAACCATTCCCACCAGCTACACAACCACCAAGCACAGAAACACAAATAGATACTAATTATTCATTAGGAGGCGGCGATCGCATCCGTGTAAATGTCTTTGAAGTACCTGAATATACAGGTGAATATCAAATTCCCCCAGGTGGAGCAATCAACCTACCTTTAATTGGTAGTGTGTCAGTCCTCGGCCTAACAACTGAACAGGCTGCTGACGAAATTGCGAGAAGATATGCTCGCTTCCTCAAACGTCCCTTGATCTCAGTCAATTTGTTATCGTCTCGTCCCATCAATATTTTCGTTGCCGGAGAGGTGACACGTCCAGGAGCTTATACTCTGAACTTGAGCGGAGGCGCGGGAGACAATCCAGGTGTACAATTCCCCACTGTATTAGCCGCATTAACAACAGCGCAGGGTGTAACTCTTGCTGCGGATGTAACTCAAGTTCAATTACGGCGTAAAGTAGGACGTTCTTCAGAGCAAACAGTCACCGTCAATTTGAAGGAACTCATCCAAACAGGCAGGTTATCACAGGATATTACCTTGCGGGATGGAGACACTATAGTTGTACCAACAGCAACCAACTTCAACGTGGCAGAATCTCGCAATATATTTGCAGCTAACTTTGCCGCCAGCCAAACCACACCCCGGACGGTAACAATTATCGGTGAAGTTAACCGTCCCGGTTCGTATCTTGTCACCCCAGCCAGCACTGATGCTGCTCAGGCGGGTGCAACCCCTAACAGTGGTACTACCAATCCCAATGGTCTACCAAATGTAACACGGGTAATTCAACTAGCAGGGGGAATTACAGCACAAGCTGATGTTCGTAATCTCAGGTTACGCCGACCGACAAGAAGTGGCTCAGAACAAGCCATAGATATCAACCTTTGGCAACTCTTGCAGAGTGGTGACACCAATCAAGACATCATCGTACAAGACGGAGATACGATTGTTATTCCGACGGCAACTGAAATTAACCCCGCAGAAGCTACTCAATTAGCTACCACTACTTTGTCTCCTGCACGCATTCAAGTTGGTGTGGTAGGCGAAGTTAAAAGACCAGGATTAACAGACGTTCAGCCGAATAGCTCTTTAAATCAAGCTATACTCGCTGCTGGCGGATTTAATGATGCCAGAGCTAGTAGCGATGCTGTTGATTTGATTCGCCTCAACCCTAATGGTTCTGTGACTAAACGTATAGTAAAAGTGGATTTCTCCGCTGGGATTAATGAGCAAACTAATCCCATACTCCGTAATAATGATGTTGTAGTAGTCAACCGATCTGGTTTAGCTAAGACTGGGGATACTACAAACACCATAGCTGGTCCTCTAGGTGTTATTTTTAATATTCTGAGGTTGTTCGGAATCTAGTTTAATATATAGATGCAAATTGGGGGCGTTGGTCAATTCTCCTCGTCTCCACAATTGCACTATACCTTGAATCAAAGCTCAATAGTCACGAAAAGTTTTGAAATTTGACTCAATAATAAGGGTTTCAGGCGTCTAAGTTGGGTTTTCAATCATGACCACAAGCGATCGCTCTTAAGTCCATCCAGAACAGATGTGTCTGAAAGGTAGCGTAGCATCTCGCAGAGAAGCCATCACTTCCTCCAAAATAGTGTTTTCTATCAGCTATTTTTATAAAAATTTTATCGAACAGAATCAAGGCGTCAGTCGTCAGAATTCAGTTGGTTATTCTGTATGACTGGCGGTGCTTCGCAGCGTAAAGCCTTCTCTTTCAGAGGCATGGCTTCGCTTAGAGCGACGCAGGAGCGTCTGAATAATCGGCGTTTTTGCACCCCCACAAAACAAGAAAATTTGGTGGTGCAACAATTCCTGCGCCGGTCTGAATCCCCGACTGTAAGCGTTGCGGAAAGCGAGTCTTGTCTACGACACGCTACGCGAACGAGCGTCTTTATTCTGACTCCTGTTAGCAGATAGCTAAGGTTTAGCCCATTCTGACTTCTGAATTCTTCTTAAATGATTTAACAAATTGTGGGGGTTTAAGTTCCCTGCAACTAACAAACAGCAAGTTTTCTGGCGGGGTCTAAATCCCAGCCCTTTCAATGCGTTCATTTGTACTATATTTTTGGACTCTCCATTAATCCTTGCTATATAGTCCTTACGAGATTTTCTGGCACAAAATGCACGAATCAAAGACACCATATTTTGATTGTCTTTGATATTGCGATCGCCTTGAATAACATCGATAGCCTCAAGTCATAACTTGATATCCTACACAGTGTAAGGGTTTCAGCCTTTAAAGTAGTTTATTAGTTCGCATTGAAAGGGTTGAGTCTAAATCTATATTGCAAAACTTGATTGCGAATTACATTAGCGAGACCTTGAGCGTGATTACGAATTACGAATTATTTTAAGTAGTATTGCTCATTGACAAATGCTTTAGACATTAACAATTCTTAATATGCATTGACAGGCTTTTGAAAACTTTGTTGTAGGTACTTAGATTTCTTATGATAATGAGAATGGTTTAGAAAATAGAGGCGCTAAAAGCTACTATATTCGTTGTTTTATCTATTCAATGATTCTTATTATCATAAGAAATATTTAAGTAAATTAACTTATTGATGACAGATATACTATCTTAACCAAAGATACCGCGTATACACAGTAGAATGATGTCGAATTGGAAATGACGCCATTTGTACGGTTGCTTAGTGTCCATTAATGGAGTAGCTGTGGATACTGATAAATTTTATTCAGTATTTTTACCAAATAGCTGCCATTTTTGGAAACACAAGCTGAAAAGGCAGTTCAGCCATATTTACGCGAAAATTCGCAGGTGCAAACCTAAAAAAGCGTGTATAAACTTACAAATGGCAGTTATACGACCGTATCCAATACTGAGTTACTGAACATTACTTAACTAAGGCTAGAGTTACTGACCGTTGACGATTGAGTATTTTGCAACATACCCTATTTTTTCCCTATGATGATTCATGGTTTCGGTTTTTTAAGTTTGAGCGCATCTCTTGTGCTTCCCTGGGCATTAACAGGTTTGGTTCCAGGAGAGAAAATAACAGAGTCTTTAGTTAAAGATGTTCGTCAGTCTCCCACTGATCAAGCAATGCCACTACCTAGTCGTAAGTTGATCAGCCAGACTTCAACTGCGACAACATACTATGTTAGTGTTAGCGGAAATGACAAAAATAGCGGACGCACTACCTCATCTGCCTTTAGGACAATTCAGAGGGCGGCAAATCTTACCAACCCTGGCGACAGAGTATTGATTATGAATGGAGAATACAAAAATACAGGGGGAAATGGGAGTGTCGTAAATATAAGACGTTCTGGAAGAGCAAATGCATGGATTAAGTATCAAGCATATCCTGGACATTTCCCAAAAATTCGGCACAATACATGGAATGGTATCCTATTGTCAAATGGAGTTTCATATATTGAGATCGACGGGCTAGAGGTCATAGGGAACAATGCAAACATAACCCTTTCTTATGCATTAAGTCAGAAGACTAATGGATCAAATCCGCTTACAAACGGAAGCTGCATAAGTATTGACGGACGCAATAGTTCTGTTCGTCACATAAATATTCTAAACAACAAAGTGAATAACTGTGGAGGAGCAGGTATCTCAGTAATCTCCGCTGATTATGTGAAGATTGATAATAACACAGTGTTCAATAACGCCTGGTACAGTATGTATGGTACCAGCGGTATTTCGTTCTTGAAGAGTCGGAATACTGACAACAACCAGGGATACAAGATGTTCGTGACTAATAACAGGGTCTACAACAATCGCAATTACGTTCCCTGGGCTCAACGTGGAATTATCACAGACGGTAATGGCATTATTATCGATCTTTCAAAACAGGGTCCAAATGGTGCATATAGAGGACGGACTTTAATTGCAAACAATATTAGCTACAGGAATGGCGGTTCAGGTATTCATGCCCATGAAAGTGAGCATATCGATATTGTCAACAACACAGCATATTTGAATCAGCAAAGTCCAGAACTGTCAAAAAAAGGGCAAGTCTATGCTGGTTATTCAAATAATATCAGGATTTACAATAACCT
Organism: Nostoc sp. CALU 546; assembly: GCF_048836525.1. Classification (NCBI taxonomy): domain Bacteria; kingdom Bacillati; phylum Cyanobacteriota; class Cyanophyceae; order Nostocales; family Nostocaceae; genus Nostoc; species Nostoc sp. CALU 546. Next base: position 34,636 of record NZ_JAWJTF010000064.1, on the reverse strand, counting down.
TGTTTATGGTGTTGCTGGCAAAAATGTGAACAGCAGCTACATGAATAAAAACGTCACTTATAACTACAATCTTTACCCCAATGGTTCAGTGATCGATGCGAAGGCGAGGGGAGCTAACGATATTATTGCAGATCCACAGTTTCAAAATGCCCCAAATGGTGACTTTAGACTCAAAGGAACGAGTCCGGCGATCAACAGGGGTTACAATTGGAAGGATTTGAAAACTGATCATGCCGATAACCCTCGTCCTGCTGGTGGTGCATATGATATTGGGGCATACGAAATTAGGTAACCGTAATAACATGTCCTGCTATCTGTCCATAGTTCTTTCAGACTGAAGTCTACGGTTACACAAAATAAGAAGCCTGCTTTCGCAGGCTTCTTATTTTATGGATAATTAAACATTATGGTGTTCTAATTCACTTGTGAGACAAAATCCTAATTTATACAGAGCTTTTGTCTGGAATACGTTTTTGTCGCTTAACCGCTTTTGTCAAATCTTGATAAGTAAAGTATTCTTTCGCATGGTTGAAATAACTACTAGATTCGTTTTTATCAATGAGACCATTCACAACTAAACCTAAAACGTTGTGACTGGATCTCTCTAACATTTCTTGAGCAGCAGCTGCACTGTTAGAATCAATTACCCCAGGTCGAGCGACTAACAAAATCCCATCAGTCATTTGGCTTAAAGTCAAGGCATCGGCTGCTAAAAGGAGGGGAGGAGCATCAATAATGACAAAATCATAGTTATCTTGAGATGAGAAATTCTCAATTAGTGATGCCATCCGCTTTGAGTCAAGCAAGGCAAGTGGGTTAGGAGGTCTAACTCCAGCAGTTAAAACATCAAGGCTATCCATTACCTTGGATACGGCAATGTCAAATTCAGCCTGACCTACAAGAACCTCACTCAAACCAACTGCATTGGTTAGTTGCCATAGATGATGCTGAGAAGGAACTCGCATATCTGCATCAATTAGTAAAACTTTACGTCCTAGTTGAGCGATCGCTGCCGCCAAATTAGCTGAAACTGTAGACTTGCCTTCTTTCGGAACTGCGCTAGTTACCACAATAGTTTTGAGCACTTTATCTGAACTCAGGAATTTCAGATTGGCTTGAATCATCCGGTACATTTCGCTGGTTAAAGAGTGAGGTGTATCCCTGACGGCGATTGTTTGAACTGTTGATTCTGTATCTGAATAACGGGAGCGAAGCTTCTTAACAGACAAAGGAACAATGCCCAGCAAAGTATATCCAAATATATCTCTAACTTCTTTAAGTGTTTTTAGAGATCTATCTCTCATAGCCAGTAAGAGGATAGTTGTTGTGGCAAAAAATAAACCGAACATCACTCCCAGCACCAAAACAATTATTTTTTTGCCTGCTACTGGATCTTTTGGCACTAAAGCCTGAGCAATAATCCGGGAACTAGCTGTATTTGTATTCTCAACTAACTGTAATTCTTGAACCTTTTTCAATAGAGTTTGATAGGTCGATTCTGCAACTTCAACTTTCCGTTCTAATTCCCGCTGATTTTGTGCCAACTGGGGTATGAGTTTCACCCGCTGTTCGTAGGTAGAACGAGAATTATATAGAGAAGAGAGTCTTTGAGTTAACCCAAAGCGCTGTATTTCTGACTGGAGAAAATTTTGTATCAGGTTTTGTCTAAGTTCCCCAATCTGCAACAGGCTCTGAGGAACTGGTGCTTGATTGCCAATAGTCTGACCAATTTGCTGTTGCAAGAGAGAATTTAAACTAGCTTTTCTTGCTTCTAAGTTAATAATTACGGGGTTGTCATCTAGAAAACGGCTACGCTCAACCGCTAGCTGCCGATCGGTTTCTTGAAGTTGTGTAAGGACTCCCTGTACTGCCGGTGACTGGCTGAGGGCACTCACTGCGATCGCTTCCTGAGAATTTAGCTCTACTTTCTGACGGAGTTGATTGGTTTGGGCATTTACCTCATTTAATTGAGCTTTAACACTATTCATCTCATTATCTAGATTTCCAATAGTCGCAACGGCTGACCTTGTCTCCTCTGATAAATCTGCAATCTGATGCTTCTGCTTAAATATACGTAGCGCTACTTCTGCATTATTAACAGCAGCTTGGGTTTTAGGAAGCTGCTTGGCCATAAATTGACGAGCTGCTGCTGCCTCAGAGCGATTTGTCAGAATATCATTTTCTAAATAAAAATTCATTATTGTGTTGACCACTGCCGCTGCTTCTTCGGGGTCAGAACTGCTATAGCTAATTAGCAATACATCTGTCCCACCAATAATTTTTAGATTCAGGGCTTTTTTTAGAGCTTGTACCTCTAGAGGTATACCTTCGTTGTCTTTGAGTTGTAATTTATCTATTGTCCGCTGCAATAACTTGGGGGAAGTAATAACTTCTATCTGACTGCTTATAGGATTTTGAGTTGCTACCAATGGTTTCAAATCTCCTGAGTCTCCTCCTTCAGAGGAACCAGGCGAAAGATTAGTTCCTGCTACCTTAAAAGAGGGAAGTCTGAATAACAGTTTTCCTTCTGCTTCATAATCTGGCTTCATAAACCTTGTAGATACAGCACTCAGAATCACTGTAGCCACAAATATGCTGACAGCCGGTAACCACCAACGCTTCAATATCAACAAGTAACGATTAAGGTCTAAATCAATAGATTCTCTAGATTCCATAGATTTTTCTGACATAAATCTTCCAAAGTACAGGTCTTAAACAAGAAACTAAAAATTGACTTAGAGCAATCACATAAGCAGTTGCAATTGACAATACTGATATTATTTTACAATATGACAATAGTATAGACTATTTAAGTTAAAAATTTAGTTTCAATTTGGGTACAAATATGCAACAGTGTTCCATACCCCATTATTAAGCAAAAGCGTTAGTAAATTTGGGATTTGAGGTGAGTTAACGGTGTCCTAACTATACTGCATTAGCAAAAATAAACCCTTTAGCAGCAGGATGTTCAATTAAAAACCTTTGCCAGTCATTAGCCATTATTATGAAAATTTATTTCTTGATTATCAAAAGCTTAAATTGTTTCCTCGAATATTATATTGCTCTACCCCTTATCAAATAAACATGTTAACCAAAAATTCCTAAGCCCAAGTAAAAAACGGGCAGTCTAGTCAGGTTGTGATTTTTGACCATAAACATCCACTCATTACTCAGCCCCACTTAACAGTGATTCTGAAATTTAAAGTAGCTACTAACTTTGCAAAATTTTATCATAAGCCTCTAACAGTTTAGGAGCTTGATATTTCCACTCAAGAATCTCCTCCATTCTGCGTCGTCCCTCTGCTCCTATCTTTTCTCTACATTCAGGAGAATCCAGAAGTTCCAGAATTTTCTCAGCAAATTCCACCTCATCATTAGGCTTGGCATAGAGAGATGCTTCCTGTGCAGAACGTCTTCCCTCTCGCAAATCAAACTGGACAATTGCTTTTCCCATCGCCATATATTCGAGGATTTTATTCATGGTGCAGTTTTCGTTATAAGTAGATGTTGGAGAAGGCTCTACACACACGTCGCAACTGGAGAGCCGTTCTAAAAGTTCTTCCCCTTGCTTAAACCCTGTAAATTCTACGAAATCAGTCACTTCTAACTCTTTAGATAAAGCCTTAAGTTTTTCAATTGCAGGTCCACTACCGATTAGCATAAAGTGAATATCGGAGCGATTTTTTTTCTTAACAATGTAATACACCATTCTCAGGAGATAATCAATTCCCTCTGGTTCGCCCATGACACCCATGTACCCTATTAAGTAGTTTTTACCTCTACGGTAATTAGGGTTTGGAGGCATTCGGCGAAAGCGTGAAAGGTCAGGTGCACTACGAACTACAAAGACCTTCTCTGATTTCTTGTGCCCGCGATTCAGAGCAACCTCTCGATGTGACTCGTTCGTTGAGATTACAATATCTGCTGTGGCATAGGTCAAGCGTTCAGCCCAGCGTAATCCATGATAAAAGATATCACGCCGTTGATACTTAGCTTCATACATCTCCGGACTGAGATCATGATGATCAAAAATAACCCGTATACCATGAAATAATTTAAACCATCCTGCTACTAAGAAAAGTAAATCCGGTGGATTACAAATATGTATGACATCAAAACCACGCTCTCGCCATACCCTTTTAGCTAAACGGAATTGCCAGTTAATCGCCCAACTGTACTCTCGAAGATAGCCAATGACTGAACTTTCTTCCGGTGGTAGAGGATGACGGTAAATGTGAATCTGCTCAATTACTTCATAGTCTTTGTCAAAACCATTACCTGTCGGTGAAATTATAGCAACTTCATACCCAGCTTTTTGCAAAGTAATTGCTTCCATCCATACCCGCCGATCAAAGGGAACTGGCAGATTTTCAACGATAATTAGTACTTTTGTAGGTGATGCCATAATAGTCTCAATTCTTAATGAGTTTAACAAAACACTGACTTGTAAATTATAAAATCTGCCTTTTTGAATAACTTTTAGTCATACCTGACAAAACTGGGCTGAATAAACTGCACATCTGCATATTCATGGCTTTCAGTCTTGCAGTTGCTGAATATTTACACTCACATTATTAACTATCTGAATTTAATACTGAACGATATAAGTTAAGGAAGGAAACCCAGTGATTTTTGATATCGAGACCAAAAACACTTGTTCTGGCCTTAGATCCTAGAGAAAGCCTCAAAGCCTCATTTTCAATTAAAGACTTAACAGCATCAGATAACTGCTCAACATTACCTGGATCAACTATTAATCCATTGTCAGATTGAGTAACTATCTCAGGTATACCTCCTACTGGTGTAACTATGACTGGTAACTCCCAAGCCATTGCTTCTAGCATTGCTAATGGAAGACCTTCATTATAAGAAGGCAACACAAAAACATCTGCTTCAGTCAAAAGAATATCACGTTCGTCTGGTCCTATCCAGCCAGGCAATTTTATATAATTTTCTAGATTTAAAGTCGTAACTAAGTTTTGTGCTTGTTCTATGTCTCCATCTCCTGCCATGACCATACTTGATTTATTTTTATGCTCAGTAGGTAAAAGAGAAAAGGCTTTGATCAAATCAAATGCTCCTTTTCGTTGGCCAATTCGTCCTAAAAAAAGTAAGTTTACTTTCTTAGAGACTGAACGGAGTGGAACTTCAGCAGGAATTTTTACTGGATTATAAAAAACTACAACTTGTTCGGGTCTCATTCCAAGGTTTTCTATGTAAAAAGTTTTCCAACTTTCTGATAAGACAACTAAGCGTTGACACTTGCAAAATACCCAACTTAGTAATTGCTGTATCCATTTTGCAAGTTCACCGTAGAAAATATGAAATTGACTACCGTGAGCATGTAGAATTATCGGCTTGTGAAATACCCAAGCTAAAAGTGCCATAATCGCTTGTCGTAAGACACTACCCCGCTGGGAAATTTCCAGTTGAACAATATCGACTTCTTCCCTAATTAACACCCAAAAAAAATTATATATAGCGCTCAAAAATATTATTATTTTGAACGCTGTAGATCCGTCTTGGTGAGTAACAACATGACGAATATTAACTTCATAAGGAGCATATTCCAAAAAAAGTTTTTCGTAATTGGAAATGCCTCCTTGCTGGAGTAAGCTAGGACCTAACAGGAGAATCTTGATAGTTTTAGTTGGACACATATGCTGCACTTTTTCCATAATTGGACTATCTTTGTTTTTTTTGTTTCATGATTTTAATTTTGTTTAATATTTTTTCTCACCGAGAAAGATACAGCCACATAGAGTATCCAATTCAAACTATTGGATTGCAGCAAGGCAGATTCAGTAAGGCTAGCTAAGGCTATATATGTCATATGTATAAGTGGCCAAATATCTAATGCTGTTTTACTACCACGCAGCCGAGCGAATCCTTGCAGATAACTGCGCCAAAATCCTAACAAAAATAGCCCTAACCCTAAAAAACCCAAATCCAGGCAAATAGATAGATAACCATTGTGGGGGTGGGTTGGTACCCATCCGACTATGCGCCAAATATAAGCAGATTCGCCATTCCATCCTTGCCAGAATCCGCCATAACCATAACCAAGCCAAGGATGTCTCCAAATCCTATCTATCACTAATGGCCAAATGTCTGTTCGACCCGTCAGTGTCGAATCTTTACCAACTGAAGTGAACAGGACATCAGAGTTATTGGAAAACCAAAAATAGAAAGTTTGGATGATAGTTGCCACCATTATTAGTGTTGGTATCATAACCTGGTATGGCCAACGCCAAATTTGAAAAGCAAAAAATGCCAATATTAAAATTAATATATTAAGTAGAGATGAAGTGGAAGCGGAAAGTAGTAAGAGCAGTATTGATAAGATAAATCCCCCCCAGAAAAACCAACTGCGTCTTTTGGTTTGATAAGCAAGGATAAAAAAAACTATACTACTAACTACCATCTTGCTTCCCAGACCGTTTTTGTGCACGAATACTCCACGCCACATTGGGCTACCAAGATCGGTCTGTATGCCGTATTTAGGCAAGGCGATAGCAAAAACGAAGCTCAATACTATAATAATTCCAAAGTTCCAAGCAAGTAGATGTAATTGCTCTTTTAAGGTGTATCTGGAGGCAAAATATACACCAAATAAACTGGAATTAACTAGTGTAAAACCATCTTTTAATGTTGTTGATGGCTCGAAAGACCAAGTGACAGAAATAACTGTTAATATGATTAAAGAAAAAAGCCAAATGTCGTTACTTAAGATAAAGAAGTAAAGAGTTTTTTTCCAACGCAGGACTATTAGTAAGAAGGTAACTAAGTATATTAAGAAAAAAATAACCCGAATTAAGGAGCTATCATATTCTACCAAATTATTCTGTCCTGCTCCTCCTGACAGAATGACGTTTAAGATTGCCCCTGAATACAGGAGCAAAGATACAATTGTGAACCCCTGCTCCGCAAAAATTAGTAGTTTTCTCATACAGTAATTTTAAATAGATCGTGAACACTTATCTGTATTTGAAGAAGAATTCAGAAGTCAGAATGGGCTAAACCTTAGCTATCCGCTAACAGGAGTCAGAATAAAGACGCTCGTTCGCGTAGCGTGTCGTAGACAAGACTCGCTAACGCTTCTCTACGAGACGCTAAAAGCGTAGATTGCAACTCTTACAGAGTACGCTATCAGTCGCGGGTCTGAATCCCCGATTGAATTGTTGCACCACCAAATTTTCAATTTAGTGGGGGTGCAAAAACGCCGATTATTCAGACGCTCCTGCGTCGCTAATGCTGCGAAGCACTGCCAGTCATACAGAAAACATTGCTGAATTCTGTTCGATAAAGAATCGAAGGAAAAAACTGGGTGGTTAACAACGAATTTAAACAAGAACTTAACACTGCATAAAATGACTTGCATAAAATATAAAATTGGCGGACAAAATTTTTGCCTTGTAACTAGAGATATTCTAGAGGATCTTGTTCAGGAGCCTAAAGAGTAAGACGAATACAGGTGATTTTCGACTATTTGCTAGGTAAAGGTAGATTTTAGTTAATTTAAGCATCATACTTACGTATTTAAAACGTATTAAGTTAACTTACTAACAAAATACTTGCGTACTTAAAACGTATTATTTTAACTTATGCTGTAATAGCTTAGTTTTTGAATCAAAATTAGCTCCATATTATTGCTCGATATAATCGAATACTTCGTCCTTTTGTTCGCAAGCTATTTATTTAGGATCGCTGTATATTAACTAATATTTATTTTTGCATATTCATTTCTCTATGATAGATTTCGGCTGTTTGAGCGGCAATATTTGACCAATTTAAATCTTGCTGACAACGAGCTAGTGCGGCAGTTTGCATACTTTGTTGCAAGCTGCGATCGCGTAACAAACAAATAATAGCATCCGCTAGAGTTGAAACATCACGGGGTGGAACTAACAAACCATCTTTTTTGTGCTGAACTATCTCACTCAATCCCCCCACATCAGTAGCTACGACCAGCGTTCCCATTCCATAAGACAAGGCTGCCACACCACTTTGAGAGGCTTCGATATATGGCAAAACTGTTACTGTGCTACGTTGAAATAGATTACCTACTTCTTCAAGGGGGATAAACTCATTAATAATCTCGTAGCGTTTTTCATCATAACCATTAGGGAAATACTGGCTAATGTTTCCTCCCCTTCCAGCAATAATCAGCTTGACTTCAGGTATAGATTCAGCAATTAAGGGCATAGCATCAAGCAAATATTTTAATCCCTTATAGGGTAAGATACGTCCAAAAAATAGCAAAGTATATGGCTCACGGACTTGAATATTTTTATTACCTCGACGCTGATACAAACTACCAAGTTCCCCATGAGGTAAAACATTGACTTTCTCTTGAGGTATACGAAATTGTTCAATGAGAATGTTTTTTAGTTGATGAGTATGGACAATCAACTGTTGTGAACGGTAGAAACTAATACGTCTGGTATACTCAGAACCAAACACACTCATATTATCCCCTGGGTGACGAAATACATCGTGGATAGTTGTCACCAATGGCGGCATTTTGTTGAGTAACAAAGTCCAATCGTACCAAGGATCGTTAGTTTCCTGTACATGTAAAACATCTGGCTGTATATCTTTGATGATACGCATCATAGCGCTCATAGACAATAAGTTGCGTGGGTCGCGAATCCGTGGTTTTTTAAAGCTAATGACGCGGATTCTGGAGTCAAGAACATTGCTACAGACATTTGAGACTTTTTCCGGCTGAATTAGCGTTAAATCAACATATTTAACCAGACTGTTTGCTAATTCGATGGTGTAGTCTTCAAAGCAAAAATGTAAGAGAGCAACCTTAATCATAATTAACTTATATTTTAATTTAAATTATTTATTCAACCAACAAATATTAGATGTATTAATAGCAATAGTTTCTACTGGGTTTTTAAAAGCTTATCCCACAAAAAACGGAAACCTCCAAAGGCACGAATACCTAGATAAGTCACAATTAATCCATAGGCACAAGTTGCAATAATTAAAGTGAATATAAAGTCTAAGCTAATTTTTTGCAGTAATACGAATACAGGTAACATCAAAATGCTTACTAGTAATGGCCGGTGCAGAATTCGCCATAAATTTAATGAAAATAGGCGAGTATAGGTGAAGAAAACATACTGGACAAAACCAAGAATAGTCATTAATAATGCCATAATAGCTGCACCTAGCAACTGATATTGGGAAACTAATGCTACACCTCCTAAGCTTCCTAATGTAGTAGTGATAACCACTTCACGTAGATTCACTATCTCGAAACCATTGGCTACAAGTAGATACGAAAGCGACCGTATGAAGGGCAATAATAGCAGTGATGCAGCACTTAAACGAAGGGCTACATTTGCCTGAGCAAAGCTAGCATCATATATAAAAATTAGTATATCTTTGCCAAAAAACAACATCCCTATAAATAAGGGTAATGACATAATTAGTAGGACTTCAATCATATTTTCAGTGATCTGCTTCTGCTTCTCACGTCCTTGATCTACCGCCTTTGAAAGTCTGGGAAACATTGCTGAAATTATACTGTTAGCAATAATCAAAAATGGCTGTAGCAATTGTAATATTCCACCAAATAGACCTACTAAAAACTCATTTCCTAATAATGAAAGAATTAAAATTTGAATTCTACCAGAGACTACAGCTATTGCTTCAATAGCAAAAAATGTCCGAGCGCTTTTAATTGTATTAAATACAAAATCACCATCAATCTGCCATTTTATCTTTACTAATTTTGTTACAAAAATCCATTGAATTACAAGAATTAGTGTTTCTGAAAAAAATAGGATCGCTCCCAGATATTCAATTCCGTATTTCAGTTGCATCGCCCAAATCATTATTATTAGGCGTAAGACATATACTGGAACTGTAGCGATGGCAATCAAATGCATCTTTTCTTGAGCTTGAAAAATTGCCTCAGTTATGTTGGAAAGTGCAAAGGGAATAATCGTTAAGCCCATGATGTAGCAAATAGTCGAGGTTGTGGGATTGTAGGGAAGTAAGAAGACTACAATCACCAATGCCCCATAACTGAAGAAACTAAATATTAATTGCAGCCAGGTACCACTCATTAAATAAACTGGCGTTTTTTGTGGCTCACGGGCTAATTCTCTGGTAAATAATGTCTTGAGACCTTGTGAAGCAATACCCACAAAGATAAAGTAGTAGCTATACGCTAGTAAATACTGACCTAAAGCCTCAGCTCCTAGAGTACGAGCAATAGCAGCAGTTAGCACAAAGGCTGTAATGCTTTGCGCTAACCGATTAACTATCATTGATAGGGAATTACTTATGAATTTGTACTTTTCTACCATTCTAAAATTATTAATCAGCCTATTTTGTTAGCCTATTTTCTTAATTATGAATCACCCATACCTGTAAATATCATGACTTGCAGGCAGTTAATCACTCAGCAAATTAGAAAATCTAAATTTAATGCGTGAAAAACTGCGCTAAAAACTTCAATACTTGTATAAACAAGTAATTATTGCTGTCTGCTGACCTTAGTAGGCACCTTCTTTTTTCAAAACTACCATAACTGTTTTGAGCAGAATTTCAAAGTCTAATCCAAGAGACCAATTTTCAATGTAGTTAAGATCAAGATTTATCACTTGTTCAAAATCTAAAATATCGGAGCGACCTGAGACTTGCCAAAGGCCTGTAATACCAGGTAAAACTTCATGGCGAATAAAATGATGCTCAGAAAACTTATCTACATCTCTAGTAGGTAAAGGGCGAGGTCCTACTATACTCATTTCTCCGAAGATAACATTAAAAAGTTGGGGTAATTCGTCTAAGCTGTAACGACGGAGGAATTTTCCAACACGGGTAATGCGAGGATCATCTTTAATTTTAAAGATAATTCCATCTTTCGTTTCATTTAAAGCTTCTAATTCTTTCTGCAATTTTTCCGCATCAGACCTCATCGTTCTGAATTTCCAGACTTTAAACTGTTGCCCATGTAAACCTATACGGGTTTGTCTGTAAAACACTGTGCCGGAAGAGTCCAGTTTTATAGCTATAGCTATAGCTATATAAATAGGAAATGACAGCATTACAAATAAAGTCGCCAAACAGAAGTCACAACTACGCTTTATCCAAAAATCTTTACCTGTAATTATCGGACAATCCAAGCTCAGACAAGGCATTCCCCCTATCTTGTTAAATTCTACATTTTTATAAATTGGTTTTAATTCCATCGGTAAAATATGTACTTGGATGCCCGATGCTTGAAATAACCAGCACAAAAACATTCTATTTTTTAGAGCATCCCAAGATATAAAAACTTCGGTTACACCTAATTGATTAAGTTGATTCAAGGTTTGCTGACGTTTATATCTGTCTAATGCATTAGCATGTGCAGTTCCAGATACAATGTAGTGCTTTTCTTTTTTGATAAAGCTAGCAATCTGCTCATGATCTTGAGGATCACAAATGATAAAGACAGAAGAACGAACTATTTTTTTCTGCTTACGAAGATATTCAAGAGTAATATTTACAGCGTATCTACCAGTACAAATGAACAATATACTCAGCAACCAAGATAATAAAATTAGTCTTGGGCGCGTAATATCAATAATTGGTTGATACAAAAGACAAACAAGCAGTATTAATCCATGAGCAAAAGTTAGCGATTTGATAATATTAAAATAGTCATAGCGTTTTTGACCTTCTCGATAAATACCTTCGAGAGCTAGCGATCCTATTTGAATCCCAATCGTGATTAAAATTGGTAAATAATTACTAGGTATATTCCAAGCAAAATTCCCATAATCAGATTGATATCCAGCGAAAACCCAAGCTAAGGATAAAAGAGTATAGTCTACTAAAAACAGTGTGATTAATCTTAACCACCACGAACCTTTGCGTACCTTGACCAATGAAGATGCACGTAAATCTAAAGGCACTTCACTCAATTTATTTGTTGCAATGCTTTGATTACTCATAGTTAGTAACAGTTGGTGTAGTTAAAATTTGATGAAAAACTATACAATTGGGCTATCTCACGTTTGACTTTTAAAGAAATCTCTCCTTTATAGTCTACATATTAATCATTTTCTTCAGAGTAACTTTAAGTTCTTGATCAAAAGCATCTTCCAGGATTGGTTTGAGTGTGGCGACTATCCGAAGTCTTAGATTTTTTTGCAGGATAGCATCCAGTGTTTTCTGAAAGTTTTGAGCTTTAATGCCAAGGAAAATATTTGTTGTTGAGCTAAGTTATTGTTAAATACAATTCCTGGCATTTTATAGTAGAGCAGGTAAAGTAAAAATATTAAAATTTTTAAGGTAGGTAATAAATAGTTGGGCTTAGTGATTGCAGATTATTGCTTCCAGAGTAGAGATACAATGATATCTCTTTACGAATTACTGTAGCATATCTACTTATACTGACTCAGTTCTGCTTAGAACAGGTTTTGTTTTTTTACGCATAATTACTGATTAACAAAACTTACACACATAACATATAACGAAATGCATCAAAAGTTTGACAATTGTTACAAAGCTTAACATAAATAAACATCGTGGCTGAACTTAGGTCAGCTTCATGGGCATCTCTAGATAATTGGTCACAGACTAGTGAAAATAAATTCTAATAACTGGAAGTAGAATTAGCAATGTGTGGTTTATGTTAGTCTTGTCAAATCTGCATTCTAGACATTTTTGCCTCCTGATAAAGAGTTATTTTTTCTGACATATTTTGGACTGTTATGATCTTGATTATTAAAAAAATTAGACCTTTCGCACAGTAGTATTACCATAAAACAATCAACGCTGGATTTGCTGCAAGTCTTTAATTTTTAGCCAAAGAGCTTGAATGGGTGTTTGCTGGGAGAAGAAGTAAAGATTTATTCTGTATCTTAGGTTACACTGTCATGGGTGTGAAATCCATGTGCAAGGTTTTAGCTTTATGTATGCTTTATATATAGTGAGATGAAACTCACTTGACGATAGGTTCACTGAGTCAGCATCCAAAAATGTAACTATCTAAAGAAAGATAAACGAGGCTAAAACCCTCTTTTTTCCTATTTTCAGCCTCTTTGAAGTTTCTATGCCTGTGTCGGGCTATGCAAACACAGGAAGCCCGCGCTCTAACTTCTCTCTGGCTCCTATCTGATTACAATGACAAATCTTTACACTGATTTACTTAACTATTTTAGCAAATCACAATTATAGCTTTACACGATTTTTACATATGCAGAAGCACAATGAAGATTTGGTAATAATTATTTTTTCTCTCAGTAGTTTTTTATAAAAAAGGATAGAGTCTCTTCAGTATTGAATTTTACCTATTGTAATTTGATAAAGAAACAAAAAACTATGTTTCAACTATTGAACTAAAGTAAATTAGCCAATATAAAGTCTTATCTGTGTTTCTAGTTAATAATTTAAGATTAAGAATATGAGAATTATTATGTTTATTGTCAATCAATTTGCTAGACCTTTAAATACCTGTTTTATTTGAAGATGTATATGAACACTTATTGCTAAAAAGCAGAGCTGGTATGTTTTAGAGAAAGCAAACTACACACATTGACCTGCTCTGAAGGCTATCTAGGCTTTGTTTCTGAGCCAGTAGCTTCTACTCTGAAGGATTTGTGTTCAGCTTCAGTTGGTATAAACAAATATACAATAAATAATAAAATAAAAAAGTGGCATTTCCTGATGGAGTTGATATATAGAAAATGCAGATAAGTAGCCAGACTTCAGATTATAAGCAAAATATTCCGTCAGATAGCTTAACTCACATCATCGATACTCAAGTTCTACAGGAATGGAATGATACCCAAGTCGTTCATCATCAGGCTCTATGCATCCATCAAATGTTTGAGATGCAAGTGGAGCGATCGCCCCAAGGCATTGCTGTAGTATATGAAAATACACAACTTACTTATCAGCAGTTAAACCAGCGGGCGAATCAATTAGCGCACCACCTACGTACTTTAGGTGTTGGGCCTGATGTACTTGTGGGCATTTGCCTGGAGCGCTCCTTGGAGATGATCGTAGGGCTACTGGGAATTCTGAAAGCTGGAGGTGCTTATGTGCCTTTAGATCCAACATATCCCTCAGAACGTTTAGCTTTCATCTTGGAAGACACCCAAACACCAGTATTGTTAACCCAAGAGAAATTGGTCAAGAACTTGCCACCGCATCAGGCGCAAGTAATTTGTCTGGACTCAAACTGGCAAGGGAATATCCCATACAATCAAGAAAATCCTGTAAATGAAACGACGGCTGATAATCTCATCTATGTAATCTACACATCTGGTTCTACAGGACAGCCCAAAGGTGTAATGATCCCTCACCGTGGGATTTGCAATCAACTCCACTGGAAGCAAACAACCTTTGGATTAACTCACGCAGACAAAGTTTTACTGACTATTTCTTTTAGTTTCGACCCTTCAGTGTGGCAGATATTCTGGCCATTGTGCTTTGGAGGGCAGTTATTCATGGCTTGTCCTGGTGGACATAAAGACCCTGCCTACCTTGTGGAGGTAATTACTGAGCAGCAAATCACCATTTTGGCCTTAGTACCTTCCATCCTCCGTGTCTTACTGGAAGAGAAGGGAATTGAGAATTGCCAATTTCTTAGACACATAATCTGCGGTGGTGAAGCTTTACCTGGCGAACTCATAGAACGTTTCTTTGCTCAATTGAATTTGGATAATGTTCTACATAATTGTTATGGCCCGACAGAAGCTTCCATTGATACCACTTTCTGGACTTGCCAACGCGGCACTAATTACACCATTGCTCCTATTGGTCGCCCGATAACTAATGCAGAGATTCACATCCTCGATGAAAACTTACAGTCAGTGCCCGTTGGTGAATCAGGTGAACTGCATATAGGCGGTATTGGTTTGGCGCGAGGCTATCTTAACCGTCCAGAATTGACCACAGAGAAGTTCATTGTCAACCCTTTTAACTATGAACCTGGGGCACGTCTTTACAAAACTGGGGACTTGGGGCGTTATTTGAGCGATGGTAATATCGAATTCCTTGGTCGGATTGACTACCAAGTAAAGATTCGTGGCTTCCGTATTGAATTGGGAGAAATTGAAGCCAGATTAGGTCAACATCCGGCACTGACACAGGCTTTAGTTATAGCCAGAGAAGATGTTCCTGGGGACAAGCAACTCGTGGCATATATTGTTGCTAGTCCAGAGCAAATTCCTAGTCAGGTTGAATTGCGTCGCTTTTTGGAAGGTCAACTGCCTGAATACATGGTGCCCGCTTCCTTTGTATTTTTGGACACCTTGCCACTAAATCCCAACGGGAAAATAGACCGTCAGGCTTTACCAGCACCGGATACATTTGCTCTTAGTCTATCAACTAACTTTGTTCCACCTCAGAATCCTAGAGAAGAAGTCTTAGCTACCATCTGGGCAAAAGTTTTGCGGCTGGAACAAGTAGGCATCCACGACAATTTTTTTGAATTGGGAGGTCATTCACTGCTGGCCACTCAAGTAATGTCTAGGGTTCGTCAAGCCTTTCGGATAGAAATACCGTTGCAACTTTTGTTTGAGAATCCCACGATCGCTACTTTAGCTCAAGCGCTCGCCCAAAATCAGACTCAAGAAAATGATCCCCAAAATCAGACTATTCCCCAAGTAGCCAACCGCGAGTCAGCCCCTTTATCCTTTGCTCAACAGCGAGTGTGGTTTTTGCAGCAGTTGCAACCCAACAGCCGAGCATATATCGTCTCAAATGCACAGCGCTTAACAGGTAAGTTAAATGCAGATATATTACAAAAGTCACTAGATGCGATCGTTATCCATCATGAAGCACTGCGAACAAACTTCATCTCATCACTTGATGGTAGTCCCATACAAGTAATTGGCACGCCTCGGCCAGTGGAACTCAAGGTAATTGAGGTAACACAGGAGCAAGTGGAATGTCTGCTAAACCAAGAGGCGCAACGCCCCTTCAACTTAGAAACTGACTTGATGCTGCGAGCTACATTGCTCCAAATAGACGAACAACAGCATGTACTCCTGTTAGTCATGCACCACATCGCCTCAGATGGGTGGTCAATAGGTATTCTCTGGCAGCAGTTAGCAGCTGTTTATGAAGCCTTGTTGAGTGGTAAGCCTTCTCCCCTGGCAAAATTGCCCATTCAGTATGCCGATTTTGCTGTCTGGCAACACCAATGGCTATCGAATGAAATACTTTCTAGCCAAATCAACTACTGGAAAACCCAGTTAGCAGGTGCTAATACTGTATTAGAATTACCAACCGACCGACCACGGCCACCAGTTCAAACTTACCAGGGAACAGTGCAATCCCTGATGCTACCCCAAACCCTGAGTGCATCGCTAAAAAAACTCTCGCATCAGCAGGGTGTCACCCTATTCATGACATTGCTGGCGGCTTTTGGGACAACACTGCACCGCTACACTGGGCAAGAAGATATTCTCATTGGTTCTCCGATTGCTGGTCGCAACCAAGTTGAAACCGAAGGCTTGATTGGGTTCTTTGTCAATACCTTAGCCATACGTACTAACCTTTCAGGCAACCCAAGTTTCCGGCAGTTACTTAGTCAAGTTCGAGAAGTAACACTAGGAGCTTATGCTCACCAAGACCTGCCCTTCGAGAAGCTAGTAGAAGAACTACAGCCAGAACGAAATCTGAGCCATTCACCGCTGTTTCAGGTAATGTTTGCCTTCCACAACACTCCAAGGGAAGTTTGGGAACTTCCGGGATTGAACATTACCCCTTTAGAAATCCATAACGGCGGAGCAAAGTTCGATCTCACCCTCGATCTGGAAGAAACTTCAGAGGGGATCAAAGGTGGAATTGAATACAACACAGATTTATTCGATGCTACAACTATTGCTCGAATGCTAGGGCATTTCCAAACTTTACTTGAAGGTATTGTTGCCAATCCAGAACAGCATATTTCAGATTTACCTCTGTTAACCGCAGCCGAACAGCATCAGCTACTAGGAGAGTGGAATAATACTGAAGCTGACTATGATTTATCTCAATGTCTGCACCAGTTATTTGAAGCGCAGGTAGAGAAAACACCAGATGCGATCGCTGTAAAATTTGCAGAAAAGCATCTTACCTACAATGAGCTAAATTGTCGCGCCAATCAGCTAGCAAACTACTTGCAAACCTGTGGAGTCCAGCCAGATGTACTCGTAGCCATTTGTGTTGAGCGTTCCTTAGAAATGGTTGTCGGATTGTTAGGGATTCTCAAGGCTGGTGGCGCTTATGTACCTCTTGATCCCGAATATCCTCAAGAGCGAATAGCATATATGCTAGAGGATTGTCAAGCCCCAGTGCTGCTCACCCAAAGTAATTTAGTGGAGCATCTACCCGGAAAAACTCAGAAAATTTGCTTGGATACCGACTGGGAAACAATCTTACAACAAAGCGATCGCAATCCCAATTCCAGCGTCAAGCCTCTGGATCTAGCTTATGTAATTTACACCTCTGGTTCCACCGGCAAACCAAAGGGCGCAATGAACACCCATCGGGGAATTTGCAATCGCTTACTGTGGATGCAAGACGCTTACCAACTAAATGCAACTGATAGCGTTCTACAAAAAACGCCTTTTAGTTTCGACGTTTCCGTTTGGGAGTTTTTCTGGCCCCTATTGACAGGGGCGCGTTTAGTGATGGCTCAACCAGGCGGACAGCGAGATGCAACTTACTTAATCAACACCATCGCCCAAGAGGAAATTACAACACTGCATTTTGTACCCTCCATGTTGCAGATATTTCTAGAAACCAAAGGGCTAGAACGTTGCAAATCTTTAAAACGGGTATTTTGTAGTGGCGAAGCCTTACCAGTTGACCTTCAGGAGCGGTTTTTTGAGCGGATGGGATGTGAACTACACAACCTTTATGGCCCTACCGAAGCAGCAATTGATGTCACATTTTGGCAGTGTCAAACAGAGAGTAACTTAACAAGTGTACCGATTGGGAGAGCGATCGCTAACACTCAACTTTATATCCTCGACTCCCATTTACAACCAGTTCCCTTGGGTGCGAAAGGCGAACTTTATATTGGTGGTGTCGGAGTTGCTACAGGTTATCTCAACCGTCCAGACTTAACAGCCGAGCGATTTATTTCTCATCCCTTTAACAACGGTGAAAAGCTTTACAAAACTGGAGACTTAGCCCGCTATCTTCCCGATGGCAACATTGAATATATCGGGAGAATTGATCATCAAGTAAAAATTCGTGGCTTTCGCATCGAACTTGGAGAAATTGAAGCTTTACTAGCACAACACCCTGGTATACAGCAAACTGTCGTCACAGCTAGAGTTGATAATCCACAAAACCAGCGACTAGTCGCCTACATCGTTCCTCACCCAGAACAGACACCAACCACAGACGAACTGCGTCATTTTCTCAAACAAAAATTGCCAGAATATATGGTGCCTAGTGCTTTCGTTTTACTAGACACCCTACCCCTAACCCCCAACGGCAAAATCGACCGCCGCGCTTTACCGGCACCAAACTCAACAAAGCTTGATTCAGAAAACACCTATGTAGCTCCACGTGATGAATTAGAATTCCAACTGACCAAAATTTGGGAACAAATTCTAGGTGTCCAACCCATTGGTGTCAAGGATAACTTCTTTGAGCTAGGAGGACACTCGATATTAGCAGTAAAACTATTTTGGCAAATTGAGAAGACATTTAATAAAAATCTACCTCTTGCAATTCTCTTCCAGTCAGGTACCGTAGAGGCTCTAGCCAAAATAATCTGCCAAGAAGAAGATTTAACAAAAAACTTGGCTTCAGTAAATACCTTGGACAAATCAAAACCTGCCTGGTCATCCCTGGTAGAAATTCAACCCAATGGTTCCAAGCCACCTTTTTTCTGTATTCATGGACTGGGTGGAGAAGTCTTGTGTTTCCGTGAATTGGCAGTGCATCTAGGTTCAGAGCAACCATTCTACGGACTACAGCCACAAGGGTTAGATGAAAAATACCCTTTCCATACGCGGATTGAAGACATGGCAACTCACTATATTCAGGAAATACAGACCCTTCAGCCCAAGGGGCCTTATTTTCTGGGAGGTTATTCTTTTGGAGGTATAGTTGCTTTTGAGATGGCTCAACAACTCCAAGAGCAAGGCGAACAAGTTGGTATTCTAGTTATGCTTGATAGTTGTCGTCCAGGTTATAGCTGGCGGGCATCATTTCTCAAACGAGGTTTTTTGCATTTAAAGAATATGGTTCAACAAGGGCCTAGCTATCTTTGGCAAAAGGCTGTGAAATGGATCTATTGGCGTAAGCGGCATATCCAAAATAAATATAACCGTTACTTGGAAGAGTTACTTAATTTACCTGAGAATGACAAGCACTTAAAGAGTATAGATGCTAATACTCAAGCCGTTAGTGAATATATCTTCTCACCTTACCTTGGTCAAGCTATTCTCTTGCGGACAGAGGATCAGAATCGAAGTGAAGCTATTGGCACACAATACGATCCTCAATTCGGCTGGGGTGACATAGTAACTGGAGAATTAAATATCCATTACCTTCCCGGATCTCACCTTGAAATACTTAAAGAACCCCATGTACAGGTGTTAGCCGAAATATTGGGAAATTGCTTAACTCAGGCGCAGTCTCCAAAGAATTAATTTGAACTTTTGCCTCAATTCAGGATTTCGATGGTACGAACGTCACTCGAAGGGTTTTCGAGACGCGATAAATCGCCGTCTCTACAAGTTTTTTGGTCTTATCTGAACTGTATTGTGGTATGATTTTACTTTTTTAGATTTTGGTAGATATACAGTGAAGATATTGTATTTAAATATATTTCTTTACGCTCATCTTCATCGTCATTAGTATTTTTAAACAGGACTGTAAACGCACCAGCGCCTAACCTATCTTGAGGAAACATCCGATAACAAGGCATTGTAGTTAAATGCGATTGATATTTGGCTAAATTACTAATTTCTATTGCCTGAAAATGGGGAAAGCGTTCCAAAAACCATTCACATACTTGCTCATTTTCTTCGGGTGAATATGTACAAGTCATATAAGCAAGATAGCCTTGTGATGAAACCATTTTCGCCGAGTTAGCTATAATGCGCTTTTGTCGATTTGCACTCTTATTAATAGCAGTTGGGTGAAAACATCCGGGTGCTTTTTCACCTTTAGCAAGTAAAGATTGTCCAGTGCAAGGAGCATCTACTATTACTAGATTGCTAGAGCAAGGAAACATTTGAGCAAATATACTCGAATCTCTATTAACCACTGCGCTAGGGCTAATCTGGCAACGCTTCAAATTAGAAATTAGCATTCCCAGACGTTTGCCAATTACTTCATTACTGATAAGTAAGTCAGGTTGTAAAGCTTTCCACGCGAAGATACTTTTACCTCCTGGTGCAGCACACATATCAAAAACTAAACGCACTGACTGAGGAATAGCTAACAAAGTAGTAGCTGCAAACACCGAAGAAAAATCTAAACAATAAAAATATCCTTTTTCATGAAAGGGATGCCGTCCGGGTTTTTCTCCCAAAGATAAGCGGTCTATAAATTGTGGTTGCCAAGAAGTTGGTGTTTCCACTGCAAAAGGCAAAGTTTCTGACTTTTCTTGACACCAAAGAATACTTGGTGAAAAAGGCTGAGGATTCATCAAAGCCTCAATAAATTTTTCTTGATCATCTAGATTAGTGAACAAACGTCGCGAGACTTTAAGTAATAAATTAGAAGGTTTTTCCATGTGAATAAATATAATACCAATTTTCAATTATCTGTAACTTAAGTTTCTTAATTACGAATTACGAATTACGAATTTATAGGTTGTATCACAATCCAAATAAAACTGTTACACAAGAACAATGTAATTAAGGCTTTTGGCTTCATACTCAAAATATAATGACCGCCATTGGGATCGCAATGGCCAAGCTACCCCACTGCACCGGAGAAGGTCATGTTCTTAGATAGTTTTCAGGAAAAATTACGCAAACAAGCACAACTATGGAGGGATGAAGGATTAATTAGTTCTTCGCAATATGAGCAAATAGCAGAGCGTTATCAATTTAAAAACCTGGAAGCTGCTGCACGCGATCGCAACAAAGCGATCGCAATTGCTGTAGGCAGTGTGCTTTTATGCTTAGGCATAATTACCTTTGTATCAGGAAACTGGCAAGGAGGATCGCGAGAAGTCAAATTTATTCTGATGATGAGTTTGTTTTTTGCGATCGCAATCACTGGATTTTACAGTTGGAGACCACCTGAAGGAAAGAAGCCAGAACGAAGCAAACGCATACTGGGAGAAGGGTTGCTAATTTTAAGCGCCTTCATCTTCGGTGCAAATTTACTGCTAATGGCCCAGATGTTCAATATCACTGGTTCAGCTTCCCAACTGTTTCTCGCCTGGGGGTTGGGTGTTGTGGTGATGGCCTTCAGTTTGTCCTTAAATTCTTTAGGAATTCTGTCAATTGTTCTCGTGGAAATTGGCTATTGGACGGGATTAGAAGACTTGTGGTACGCTTCAGGAGAGTTAACTTGGTCGCGTCTAGTAATCCAGCATATGCCATTGTTGGCATGGCTGGTATTTGTACCCTTAGCCTACTTCTGTCGATCGCGTTGGATTTTTGGTCTAGCAGCCTTTGTTTTTGCTAGTTCCTTACAAGCCAACCTTAACCCTCTGCCACTGCTAAATTATGCTGATATAGCCCCTTGGGTGGCATCTTTTGCTTTTGCACTCCCACCTGCATTATTCTGGAGTTATGATGACCTGCTGTTTCCAACCATAAATTACAGATTGTTTCAATCTCTAGCCCGTAATTTAGCGTTGGTAAGCTTCGGCGTTGTCTTTTACATTCTGTCTTTTCGTTGGGTCTGGGAATCTCCATATAGTTTTAATCAGCCAACGAATTTGACAAACTTGTTCGAGTCTCTGCCGATCATCGATTTGGGGATTCTCAGCGGCTTGGCTGCATTGCAATGGTTGTTTCTACTGCGTCAAAGAAATAACCCTCCGCGCCGCGAAGTGATTTTCACGACTGCCGTTATTGGTACTTTTCTTGCCTTTATTGTCATAGCACCTTTTTGGCATCAAACTATCAGCCGGATTGATGAACTTGGCATTTTTATTTTCAATGTACTTCTAGCAACATTAGCATGGGGACTAATTCAAGAAGGATTGAAATTAAGCAACAGAAGTTCCTTTTGGGGCGGTATGCTGTTATTAACATTGCAAATTATCAGTCGCGTACAAGAGTATGATACAGACTTACTTTTTAAGTCTCTAGTCTTTATCTTGTGCGGTTCTGCTTTAATTAGCGCTGGACTCTGGTTTGAACGCCGCTTACCTGGTGGTAGCTCTGCAAGTAAAAAGTAGGGCAAAAGATGAAACAAGTTATGTCAATTTTAGATTTTGAATTTTGGATTTTGGATTGAATAAAAAATCTAAAATCTAAAATCCAAAATTCTGAAATCTCTGTGAGTTAAAGTTTTTAAAGTTTCTCTGCGTCAGTCCTAATCTCATTACTTTGACCTCCTCAAGACCTCTGCTTTTTAGGACTACGCTCATGACTAATAGTTCTTCTGAATCTAAAAATAAAACCTTGTCTCCCGAAGCCGAATTCTCCAGTAAGGTGACTTTTCGGGATTACTTGATTGCTACTGAACAAAAATCGAATAAGCCCTTACCTTTTTGGCGGTTACTAGCTCCCCTGGCGCTGCAAACGGGGTTAATTATGGCAGTACCAGCCCAAGCTGTTTATACAGATGTAACAGGTAAAACGGTGATTTTGCAAACCGTACCTGTAGATCCTAGTAATGTGCTGCAAGGTAACACCTTAGCGTTAGATTACAACATATCCCGTACCGCAAATTTGAGTAGACTGCCTGGTTGGCAACCATTAGTCAGCAAAGGCCGGGGAAGTGGCAGAAGATTGCCTGAAGGAACCAACATCTATGTGATTTTGCAAGAGCAATTATCCTCTGGTCGCGGTGTTCCTAGGGCTTGGAGACCGTTACGAGTAAGTAGCGATCGCCCCACGACTCTTAGAGCCAACCAAGTAGCTTTAAGAGGTGTTTATCAGGATGGCTCTGTTAACTACGGCTTGGAAACATATTACATCCCAGAAAACCAACGTCAGCAGATTCGGAACGACTTGCAAGCCCAACGCGCCCGCAGGGGACAAATACCGCCCATTGTGGTGAAGGCGAAGGTAGATCCACAAGGTAAAGCAGTGCCAGTTAGTATGTGGGTGCGCGATCGCAACTATCGCTTTTAAGCTCTTAGGCAAATAAACATTGCATGTTTACACGCCAGATTTCTTTCCCAAGTTCTGAGTGTCGGCTTCCGACGCTCAGAACTTTCTGTTTGTCATTAAATATTTGGTGAAAAAAATGTAGAGACGTAGCATTTCTACGTCTCTACAATGATTCTAAGTAAAGCATATTTAATTTCTAGAGATGTTTTATGGGTAATTTACCCCAGCCGCCTTTTTGCAACAACCGCAGAATTTTTTTAGCGATCGCACTACACTACAAATTTACTAGTATTCGGCAACACACTGCTAAGGCACAATCAGCACTGGGCAAGGAGAAAGGTTAATCACGCGGGTGGTAACACTATCATCTGCTCCCTCTTCAGTCAAACCTAGACCCCGACAGCCCATGATAATTAAATCTGCTCCAATTTCATCAGCGACATCGCAGATAGTAAAAGCTGGTTTGCCTTGCCTTTCCAAGGTTTCAGATTGAATTCCTTGTTCAGAAAATAAAGATTGGGCATTTTCTAGCAGTTTAGCAACTACCTCTGGCGACACCATCGGATCGGCACTAGGCGCGTCTGGAGGTGGTTCTTCTACCACAGACAGCAGCACCAAGCGACTGCTGTACTTTTTAACTACGTTGGTAACAACGTCAGCAGCTTCCCGCGTTTCCCGACTTTGATCGATAGGAAATAGTACTGTCTTAAATATATCTGTCACTTGGGTACCCCTGACTCCGGTAAAATCTTGATGGTTCTACTTTCAAAACAATAACAAAAAGGCAATCAGGAGAGTTTGGTGTGTCCAAAAAAAGTTTAGCAAGTTTATCTTCGGCTGATATCTCTGGGAAACGTGCTTTAGTGCGGGTTGACTTTAACGTGCCTGTGGACGATCAAGGCAACATTACCGACGATACTCGCATTCGCGCCGCTCTACCAACCATCCAAGATTTGACGCAGAAGGGAGCTAAGGTCATTCTCGCCAGCCATTTTGGCCGTCCCAAGGGTGTGGATGACAAATTACGCCTAACTCCCGTTGCCAAGCGTCTGTCTGAGTTACTGGGGCAAGAAGTCATTAAAACTGATGATTCCATTGGTGATGAAGTTGCAGCTAAAGTTGGCGCATTGCAAAATGGCCAAGTGCTGCTACTAGAAAATGTCCGTTTTTACAAAGAAGAAGAAAAGAACGACCCAGAATTTGCGAAAAAATTGGCAGCTAATGCTGATTTTTATGTAAATGATGCTTTTGGTACTGCACACCGCGCCCATGCTTCTACTGAAGGTGTGACTAAATTCCTCAGCCCTTCTGTGGCTGGATATTTGGTTGAGAAGGAATTGCAATATCTGCAAAACGCCATTGAAAATCCCCAACGTCCTTTAGCGGCAATTATTGGTGGTTCCAAAGTTTCCAGCAAAATTGGCGTAATTGAAACACTGCTGGAGAAGTGCGACAAGCTGATCATCGGCGGTGGGATGATTTTCACCTTCTACAAAGCCCGTGGTTTGAATGTTGGTAAGTCGTTGGTGGAAGAAGACAAGCTGGAACTAGCAAAGTCTTTGGAAGCTAAGGCTAAGGAACGGGGCGTTGCTTTATTGCTTCCCACAGATGTGGTATTGGCAGATAACTTTGCCCCTGATGCCAATTCTCAAACCGTTAGCATTGAAAACATCCCCGATGGTTGGATGGGTTTGGATATTGGACCAGACTCGGTGAAATTTTTCCAAGAAGCTCTTGCAGATACCAAAACGGTAATTTGGAATGGGCCAATGGGTGTGTTTGAGTTTGATAAATTTGCGAAAGGTACGGAAGCGATCGCTCATACCCTCGCCGAAATCGGTAAAACTGGCACAACCACCATCATCGGCGGTGGCGATTCAGTAGCGGCTGTGGAAAAAGTTGGTTTAGCCGACCAAATGAGCCACATCTCCACCGGCGGCGGCGCTAGCTTGGAGTTACTTGAAGGTAAGGTATTGCCTGGAATTGCAGCTTTAGATGATGCGTAATTAGGGATTGGGGAAGGGAATAGGGTACAGGTTACAGGGTACAGATTATTCCCTATTACCTGTCACCTGTCACCTTTTCCCAATTCCTAAGCCACTACATGAGAAAAATATATGCAACCTAAATGGCTGGAATGGACGCAAAAATTACAAGCGATCGCTCAAAATGGGTTAACTTATTCTGAGGGCGTGTTTGATATTGAACGTTACAAACAATTACGAGCGATCGCCACAGAAATTATGGCGACTTACTCGAATGTAGAACACAGCTATATCCTCGATTTATTTAGCCGTGAACTAGGATATACAACTCCCAAAGTTGATGTGCGGGCAGCAATTTTTCGTGATGACACTATATTGTTAGTCAAGGAAAGATCAGACGGCTGCTGGAGTTTACCTGGTGGATGGGCTGATGTTGGTGAGTCACCCAGTCAGGTAGTTGCGAAAGAAGTATATGAAGAATCTGGATATCAAGCACGCGCTATTAAACTTTTAGCAGTCTATGACAGAAACAAACAGGGACATCCACCATTGCCGTTTTATGTCTACAAACTGTTTTTTCACTGTGAACTCATTGGTGGTTCTCCATCATCAAGTATTGAAACTGAAGATGTAGGTTTTTTTCCTGAAGATGGGTTACCAGAACTTTCTATTGGACGTGTGACACCAGCGCAAATCACGCGACTTTTTCAACATTATCGCCAACCAGATTTACCGACAGACTTTGATTAGTAGTCCCTTCAATATTTAATATACTTTGCCAAATTTTTTAGGCAATATACTACTACACAAATTTCCTATCTACACTAATTAACTATCCCTCTTTTGTCAGTTTCGGCAACACAAATTCTGTAACCTTTATTTAAAAAGGTTTTTATAGCAGTCCTAAATCATTTGTGAAAAATTAGATCCCCGACTTCTTAAAGAAGTCGGGGATCTGGACAACGCAAATTTTCACAACTTTCACGTCGCGCATCTCGGCTCAATACCTAGTAAGGACTATTATGTTCCCGGACGAGAGCGAATATGATCGGGTATATGATGGCGATCGCCTAATATTTCTAACAAAGGGCCATGAACGTCAAATTTAACCATACTTACCGACGCAACCAAAATATTCACCCGATAGCGATAGCGTCCCAAATCAATTCCCAGTAAACTGCAAAGTGTAATCCGAATCGTGGCTTTATGGGAAACTATTAAAACATTACCGTGGGGATGTTTTTCTTGAATTTCAGCAATTACAGGCATAGAACGGTTAGCAATATCTACCGCAGTTTCTCCACCTTTGGGCGCATTCCAAGCTGGTTCTGTCAACCATTTTACATAGTTTTCTGCGTAATTCTCTTGGGCAAACGATTTACTCTTAGTTTCCCATTCGCCGTAACTACCTTCTCTAAGTCCATCACGCAACTGCATATCCATACCGATAGCATTACAAAATGGCTTGGCAGTTGCAATTGCCCGCTTCATCGGGCTAACATAAACAGCTTCCCACTTCAAGTTTTGATAAACATCGGCAAAACTCTCTGCCATCTGCATCCCTTCAGAAGTCAACTCCGCATCAGTTTCACCGCAGAAATTACCACTTTGACTAAAAGTAGTTTCTCCATGTCGCAGTAAATATAAATTGAGTGTCATAGATTGTATCGCGATTGGGATCAAGGAGTTGGTGCAAAAATAAACTAGCATCAATCTCGCAATCAAGTATGTGACACCAGGACAAAGTAATCAACCAAAAAAGTCAATCAACTACAAACATTTTGAAATCGAAGACAACTAGTACCGCAAGGCGGAAATAAACCACCCATTCTCAATCAACAAAACCCTTATGCTGTCTTCATTTTTAACTTTTAATTTTTAATTTTTAATTTTTAATTCCGCCTTGCGGTACTAGGGCGTTGTCTCCTGCGGCGGTGTCGGTGTCGGTGTCGGTTCAGGTGTGGAGGTTTCTGTGGGAGTTGGTGTAGGTGTTTCTGTGGGTGTGGGAGTTGGCGTGGGTGTTTCTGTAGGCGTTGGTGTTTCTGTAGGCGTTGGTGTTGGCGATGGGGGAGGAGTGGGATTTTCGGCGGTAATGCTGAGTTTATAATCTACTGGTTTCGATGCTGTGGAAACTACAACAAACTCGTAAAATCCGTTTTCTGGTAATTTAGTTGACAAACTACGCTGGGTAGAATCTTCTAAAAATTGAATTTTGCCAGATGGTGAATAGACTGATAACAAAACTTGGGAATTTGCTTGTAGGTTCAAGTCTAGAGATTGGTCTTTGGCAAGTCCAGCAATGAATACTTTACCACCACCAGGTTGGAGAGTGCCGCTGACTGTTTTACCAGTAGCCCCCGGATCAAAGACAATTTTCTGGAAAGCACTACCGGCAAGGATAGCACTGAGTTTATCGCTAACAAATCCATGCCAAACTTGTCCAATGGGCTGATCTTGGAAATTTTTACCCCGCTGCTCAGGGAATACACGTAAGAAAGCCGCATCTCCCAAATCATACAAAGAACGACTACCAACGTTAATTTTATTGACTTCCACTTTCCAGCGATCGCGTTCAGCAGTTGTGTAGGTTCCCAACTGTCGTCGTGTATTGGAACTCAATGGTGCAAGTTTTTCCAGCAATTCTGAGGCTGTTTTATCCCATTCTGCCCGCAAACCTTCATCTTCAGGGCCATTGCTGAGAGTGCGTCCTCGCAAACTGGGATTTCTATCCCAAAAAACTTGATTCACCAAATTCACGTAGAAGTTAGAACTAATACCCAACTGTTGACGGCGATCGCTTAATTTTTCTTTGCGTTCCCGTTCTGCTGGTGAATATTGCGCTAAGGGATCGGTTGGTTGTTCACTGGTTGGAATTGGACTGGCTGTAGGTGTAGGTTCGACTTCACCGACATCTCGCCTGCTATTCAATCCCCACGAAATTAATCCAACACTACCAACGACTAACGCCGCCACAAGGAAGATTTTTGTTGGTGTCCACCAGTTTGTGGACTGAGGGGATTGGGGATATGAGGGAGATGGGGAGGATGGGGGAGGTGGAGAGACGGCGACGGTGGCGGATGTGGGTTGTGGTTGTGGTGGTGTGGGGTATTGAGTTGGGGGAAAGTTGGCTGGGGGCGAGTTGATAGCTTGGAGTACTTGACGGGCTGATTGATAGCGATCGCTTGGTCTAGCAGATAGCATTTTATCTAAGACCTCTGCCAAAGTTTGACTCAGGCTTACTTCCCGTCGCCACTGCCAACTAAGAGTGTAGGTATCAATTAATTCTTGAGGTTGTTTGCCTGTCAGTAAAACCAACATTGTTGCTGCTAAAGCATACAAGTCGCTGTGGGGAGAGACTAACCCAGTTTGCATCTGTTCTGGAGGCGCAAATCCTATCTTACCTAGTAGGGTTGGTGATGGGGAAGATGCAACTACGCCGGGTTGGTAATATTGGGAAGCAACTACTGCTACTACTTGTTTGACACCGCCAAAATCAATTAATACTGGCAGTTTGTCAACAGTGCGAAGCATTAAATTATCTGGAGAAATATCTCGATGAATTACTCCTAGTGAGTGGATATACTCCAACACTGGCAAAATTTGCTGCAATAATTGGCGTACTTCTACTTCTGTAAAGCGCAAACCTTGCTTTATTCGGGCATCTAACAACGAGTTGTAAGTTTCCCCTTCTACATAATCTTGTACCAAAAACAGATATTCTTTGCCTCCTAAGTTCATCCGCAGCAGTTCCCGGAAGCGGGGAATTTGGGGATGTTGCAGTTTATAAAGAACACTCGCTTCCCTTTCAAACAGTTCTTCAGCTTTTTGGACAACGTAAGCGGTTTGAACTTGGGGAGAAAATTCTTTTAAAACACAAAGTTCGCGGAAACGGTTGACATCTTCAGCTAAATAAGTGCGTCCAAAGCCACCCTGGCCAATTTGACGTACAATCACATAGCGATCGCCTAAAGTTAATCCTGGTTGGATACCATAACTCATGGGCGTATCCAACAAATTTTCACCACACTGGAGACAAAAGCGACTACCTGGAGTATTTTCATGTCCTTTAGAACAATATATTTTTGTCATTTGTCATTTGTCATTTGTTATTAGTAACTCTTCTCCAGTCCCCAGTCCCCAGTCCCCTTACTTGCCAGATTGTACTTTACTGACTTGATCAGCTGCGATCGCATACCAAATTTGACCGAAAGTCTGTTGATTGAGTTTTCCACGCTGCTGATCAGGAAACAACCGATCAAATTTTTCATTTGTGTCTTTGGTCAGCTGATCAATTGTATAGTTCCCAAACTGCCCCGATCGCGCTTGTCTTCTCCATGTATCGTAATCTTTTTGACTATAGTTCCCCAATTGCCGACGAGCTGCGGTACTGAGGTTAGCCTGTTCTAGTTTATTCAATAAATCATTAGCAATACCAGACCATTCATCTCGTAAACCAGCGTCTTCAGGTTTAGATGACAGGCTACGTCCTTTTAATTCTGGTTTTTTTGTATAAAATAAATCATCTACTGAGCGAATAAAAAATCCTTCAGAAATTTCTAGCTCTTGACGACGACTGATAATTTCCTGAAGATTGCTGTTTTTTCCTTTGTCGCTGACTGGCTTACCAATCGGATTTGGAAACTGGGGAATTTCCGGTAAGGAAATTGTTGGAATGGTAATTGAAGTTACGCTGCGAATGACTGCATTTACTACCGCCCAAGCACCCGCGCCAGTTAAAACAACTAAAGCCGTCCCACCAAGACTCATCACAAAAGGGCGAATCCAAATAGGTAAAGACATTGGTTTAGCAATGGCTTGCGTTCTGCTCTGGAATCTACTCACAACAGCACTGGCGCGTTGTCTTCCTGGAGCAACGACCATTGTCTTGATTTTGCTAGTAATATAATTACCTGGGGATTTAATCGCAGTTGACGATGGTAAATCTTTGAGGATTTGCTCAGCTCGTTGGTAGCGATCGCTAGGTTTATAAGCCAGCATCTTTTTTAACACCGCTTCCAGTTGAGGACTAACTCGGATTTGTTTTCCCCATCCCCAAATTCCCTGATAGCTGTCGTATAATTTTTGCGGTTCTTGTCCTGTGAGCAACACTAATGTTGTCACCGCTAAAGAGTATAAATCACTACTAAAAAAAGCTTTTCCCTGCCGTAGCTGTTCTTCTGGGGCGTAGCCCTTTTTACCCAGCAAAGTATTATTTTCAGCTAGCTTAGTCTGCCAAAAACCTTGAGAAGCTGGCAATTGCTTGACACCACCAAAATCAATCAGCACTGGGAGATTATCAGAACGCCGCCAAATCAAATTATCGGGAGAGATATCACGGTGAACTACATCTTGTGAGTGGATGTAGGATAACACTGGTAAAATCTGTTGTAGTAAAGTGATTACTTCCTCTTCACTAAAGGTTTTTCCTTGAGTTTCTCGCTGTTCTAATAATTGGTAATAATTATCACCATCCACATAATCTTGTACTAGAAAGAAAAAATCTTTAGTACCGATTTTCACTTGTAGCGAGGCGTGAAAACGCGGAATTTGTGGATGCTGGAGTTTTTTGAGAACATTGGCTTCTCGTTCAAATAACTCTTTAGCTTTTTGTAAATCTTGATGTTCTTGTACTTGGGGTGCAAATTCCTTCAACACACAGGTTTGATGGGATTTATTTATATCCTCAGCCAAATAGGTGCGTCCAAAGCCGCCCTGCCCTAATTGACGGATAATTTGATAGCGATTATCCACAACCTGTCCCACACCAAGAGGTAATGGCTCACCGCAATGGGTACAAAAGCGGTTACTACCATTATTTGTGTGTTGTTTACTGCAATAGAGCTGCATGGTGCCCAAGGATAAATTAAGGTTTTATTGAGTAACTACAACGCGTATACCCTCATTTTCGGATATCCTACGAATTACGTTAGCGTAGCGGTAGCGAGTCCGCGAGCGTCATTACGAATTACGAACTACGAACTACGA
Organism: Nostoc sp. CALU 546; assembly: GCF_048836525.1. Taxonomy (NCBI): domain Bacteria; kingdom Bacillati; phylum Cyanobacteriota; class Cyanophyceae; order Nostocales; family Nostocaceae; genus Nostoc; species Nostoc sp. CALU 546. The sequence continues at coordinate 3,453 of NZ_JAWJTF010000064.1, read as the reverse complement.
ATTATTTTAACGGTGTTGGTTTACTTCAGGATAAACAACAAGCGTCATGAACCACAAATCAAGACAGCAGCAGGTAATTAAAGCATTTGAAGATTTTTTGTCTACCCCCCTAGAAACGCTACTGCAACGGCATCTCAACACTCAAACTTCGGCAGCTTTGAGTTTATTTCACGATATGGCGGCTAATGTGCCAGCATACAAGGCTTTTTTAGCAGAAAGGGAAATTAATCCCGCAACTATTCAAACCTTGGAAGAGTTTCAAAAACTCCCAGCGATCGCTAAACAAAATTATATACTGCGTTATCCCTTAGCTGACTTGTGCCGCAACGGACAACTCCAAGGGTGCGACATGATAGCTGCTTCATCAGGTTCCAGTGGGAAACCGACATTTTGGCCTCGTTTTTTCACAGATGAACTCCAAATCGCCACACGTTTTGAACAGATTTTTCACGATAGTTTCTATGCAGATACGAGACGTACCCTAGCAGTAATTTGTTTCACTTTGGGCACTTGGGTAGGTGGAATGTTTACTACTAATTGCTGTCGTTATCTTGCTAGCAAAGGTTATCCCATCACTGTAATTACTCCTGGTAACAATAAAGAAGAAATATTGCGAGTTGTGCAGGAATTAGGTTCAGCTTTTGAACAAGTGGTGTTATTGGGATACCCGCCATTTTTAAAAGATGTCATTGATACTGGTATCGCCCGTGGTGTGGAGTGGCAGCAATATCAGATTAAATTAGTGATGGCGGGAGAAGTATTTAGTGAAGAATGGCGGAGTTTAGTTGGCGAGAGAGTTGGTTCACAAAATCCTTGCTATGATTTTGCATCACTCTACGGCACTGCGGATGCGGGAATTTTGGGTAATGAAACACCCTTAAGTATCTGCATTCGCCGTTTTTTGGCAGAAAATCCCGATGCCGCTAGAGCTTTATTTGGGGAATCGCGTTTACCCACGCTAGTACAATATGATCCTTGCAGTCGCTTTTTTGAAGTTCAAGATGGCGGATTGCTGTTTTCGGGAGATAACGGTATTCCCTTAGTGCGTTATGACATTTTAGATACTGGCGGGATAATTAGTTATGATGCCATGCTGCAATTTTTAGCAGAATGGGGATTTAACCCGCTCGAAAATCTGCGTTCTGACACTCAAGAATCACCTAGAGGTATTCATCAGCTACCTTTCGTTTATGTCTTTGGGCGTTCTAACTTTACAGTTTCCTACTTTGGCGCAAATATCTATCCCGAAAATGTGACGGTGGGATTAGAGCAACCAGGAATTCAAGAATGGGTGACGGGTAAGTTTGTGTTGCAGGTGAAGGAAGATGGTGACAAAAACCGATTTTTATCTGTGGTTGTGGAGCTAGGAGCAGGGGTAGAGGGTAGTGAAGATCAAAGAGTTGCGATCGCATCTTCTATTCTTTCACAACTGCTACGTCTCAATAGCGAGTTTGCTAATTATGTTCCGGCAGAATATCAAACACCACAAGTTACGTTAGCGCCAATGGGGGATGCAGAATATTTCCCTATTGGGGTTAAGCATCGTTATACGCGTAAATAGCGATGAATTAGCAAGAAGACGCGATTCATCGCGTCTTCTTGTGTTTGATTAATAACCAAAATCCCATGAATATGATTAGGCATGACGCAAAACGAATCTATCTGGCAATTAGAAAAATTATTAGGAATCTCATACCACAATTTCTTAGCAATTTCTCCAATTGGCGATCGCTGCATTTCACCCTGTACAATCTCACCAAAAAAGCATTTTTTACCGTCGGTGCAAATAGTAACGAAATATCCAGCATTACTAGCATAACTCCATGCAGGCAAACGGGTTGAGTCAATTCGATATTTACCTTTGTATTTGGATTTGTTGTTTTCTGGTTGAGGCTCATCATTATTCATGATTACATCTTTGATTGATACAAAAATTTATGCAATTATTGCTTTGCATTGATGTAATTGCCAACCCAAAAAACTCTGAATTATTCTTCGCGCTATGTAAATGATGGGAAGGAAGAAGACGCGATGAATCGCCGTCTCTACAAGGGGGGCGATCGCGTCTGCCACAGTTTCCTCTAAGATAACCAAAGCACTTGGAAGATTTGATGCATAATAAAAACTAAACCTTGAAATTATGAAGTAGGCAATGAATACTACCGATAATTCTCCGATGGATGATGGGTCATCAGCAGATTTGATCTCTGTTGCAGAGTTACAGCAACAGCTTAATGACTTACTCCAGCAACTATCTCCAGAGCGATTACGGGTGCTGACTGATTTTGCTGCTTATTTGGCAAATGCTGAAAGCGAAGCTGCAACCCAAGAGCTTTTGGCAATTCCTGGATTGTTAGAGCGAGTTAAGCAAAATCAAGTAACGCCTAAAGCCCAATACACCGCCTGGAGAACTCTTCGCTCTGATGTATGAAGTTATTCTTCATCCCGATGTCCAGGAAGTTTATGTCAATGCTAACAAAGCTTTTGCTAAGAAAATTGCCCGATGTTTGCAGCAGCTAGAACAAACTCCTCGATCGCACCCCAACATTAAAGCCCTCAAGGGAGATTATACAGGTTACTATCGTTACCGAATCGGGGATTACAGGGTCATTTATTCTATAGACGATGAAGTTGTGCAGGTACTTGTTGTGGCGATCGCTCATCGCAGTGAGGTATATAAACCGTAAAGGCGATCGCTTAATCAATTCATCACGGCGATCGCAAAAACGATGCCTGCGGCGGGCTACGCCTACGCATTCCCATTCTGTTTACAATATCTGTTTTATTAGGGGCGATCGTATTTTCTGGATTGCGGAAAAACCAGACGCGATAGATTTACGAGACGCTTACGAGACGTGATTCATCGCGTCTTTACAAGGGATTGCTGCTTCGACATTTCGCTTATGTTTTGGCTGGAGGAAATATTTTTCTTTCCTACTCTCGATCTTTGACTTTCTCTTGTTGATGCCAAGTTTTATAAAAAGCAGGGTAGGGCATACTTTGGGCGCACTTCCAGATAACTTTGTAGCAATTATTAAATCGCTCAAAGTTATTTTTATTTTCAGGTGATAAGTAATCCTTCAACCCGTTGATAACACTCGGCATCTGTTCCTCTAACATAATTTTCTCTAAGCTTTCTACCGCTTGCATTCGGGTAGAATTATCCAGTTGTGGTTTGCCGATTAACTCTACCAAAGCAGCGATCGCTTTTCGGTTGCCAGAGCTAATTTTCTCTAAGCTAGATACCGCTTGCCTTCGGATAGAATCATCCAGTTGTGGTTTGCCAATTAACTCCACCAAAGCATCAATCGCTTTTTCGTTGCCAGAGTCAATTTGCCCTAAGCTTTCTGCCGTTTGCAATTGGATATCATCATCCAGTTGTGGTTGACATTAACTCCACTAAAGAATCAATCGCTTTTTCTGTGAGAGGTGGGCGTCTTCACAAGCAAAACT
>NZ_JAWJTF010000079.1:0-45131 GCF_048836525.1 Nostoc sp. CALU 546 | reverse complement strand
AATATCCAAACAATCTCACGGCTGCGGAGTACCATGAGTTGTTAGCTGGTAGCGCCATTCATCCGGCGTTGATTAAGCGCAACTTTTTCCATGTAGAGGGAGAATCAGTTTATGATTTCCTGTTCATATCTGATAAAATCCCACGCAAGAATGCAGGGCGAGTCACCGATGGATACTTAAAGCTGTATCAGCATTTGCTGTTGGGTGGGACGTGGATTCAATCACTTGACCCATTCAAAAACTGGCAACCGATGGAGTGGGGAAGAATTAAGCCCAACTTCCCGCGCATTGATTGGCAAAAAGGCAAGGCAGTTAAGTACGAGTCACCCCCAAAAACCCCCAACCGCGTTACCTACTTTGATGTTGCTAACCCCATCTGGGACAAAGTTGCAAAGCGTTATTTAATTAAGCGCTATCATTCACTTTTAGCATTGCGCTTGCTGGATCAACTCAATCCATTAATATTTTGGGAGTGGATAAAGCAGCACCCAGAGATTCCGATTATCTTATGCGAAGGGGAAAAAAAGGCTGCTTGCTTGCTGAGTCTGGGGTTTGTAGCGATCGCACTTCCGGGAATTTGGAACGGGCGCGTGGGCAAACGGGATTTTGATGAACGGTTGCATCCTGACTTAGTACCGATGGCTCAGGTGGGGCGCAAGTTCATTATTTTATTTGACTACGAAACTTCTTCTAAAACCAGGTGGTCGGTGTTTCAAGCCACTGTTCGCACTGCAAAAGCAATCGAATCGGCAGGTTGCTTTTGTGAAGTTGCATTACTGCCGGGGCCAGAAAAAGGCGTTGATGATTTTGTAGTTAGTCGCAGTGAAGATGCCAATGCACTACTAACTGCAATTATAGACGATGCCAAATCACTCAAAGATTACCAGCGCTCGTATCGGGCTAAGAAATGGGGACTAAGTAAATATAAACCAGATGTCACAGTCAATATTAAATATTTGACCCAAGCACTCTGCATTCCGGATCTGGAGGAAAAATGTTCATCTGTCCCGCCACTTTATGATATCGCAGAAGAAAAATTGTTTACCCCAAGTGTTAGCTCTACAAGCTGTAAAGAGGGAGAAGGAAAACAAGAGTTAATAATTTCTGACTGCCCTGACCACAAACCCAGTACCCAAAATCCCAAAAAGTCTTTTCGTTTTCCAGAAATTGGACTGGTTGTACTGTGGAGCGACATGGGTACTGGTAAAACTGAACTTATGCGCTGGTGGCGTGACCAAAATCCTGATGCCAGATTTCTCAACAATGGACATCGGGTTAATTTGTTGAAAAATCTTGCCGAACGCTTGCGGACGGCGATGTATTCCGACTTGGGTTACACAGGTTTAGCCCAGGCTCAAGCCCTTAGTATTACTATTGACAGCTTGCACAAACTCAATACTCAGTCTCTCACCTACGGCTGCATATTTATAGATGAAGCTTGCCAATACCTCACCCACTTACTACACAGTAATACTTGCAAACAGCACCGTGCAGCAATCCTAGAAGTACTGGAATATATAGTATACAACGCGCCGTTAGTGGTGATTGCTGATGCACACATGGATGATTTAACGGTAGACTTCTTTCTTGCAATGCGACCAAAAGGTGAAGTACCTTACATTATCAAAAACGAGTGGCGAAACGGGGAGCGCACAATTTATTGGTACGAGGGGGATAATGAGAGCGCCCTAGTCGCCCAAATCTCGGCAGCGTTGATGCTTGGAGAAAAAGTCATGGTTGCCAGTGACAGTAAGCGTTTTATTAAGAAACTCGACAAATCCTTTACTATCAAGTACGAAGAATCTAACTCCGAAAAATCACATACACCACAAAAATGGCGCATTTGGTCGGTTCATTCAGACAATTCTGGCAGTGATGAAAATGTCGCTTTCATCAAAGATATCACCAACGCCGTCAAAAACTTTGATGCCTTGTTCACCTCTCCCAGTCTCGGTACGGGTGTCGATATTTCGGAGTATCATTTTGACTTAGTATTTGGTGTGTTTCACGGCGTTTCCCAAACCGCTACTGAGTGTGCCCAACAACTGTACCGCTATCGTCCAAAAGTCCCGTTTCATATTTGGGTGGCCCCGCGTCCTCCCTTTGGTTACAAGGATACTAACGCATCCAAGATTAAAGAGCGCTTGCTCCAAACCAATGAAATGACCGCTTTTCTGTTGCGGATTGACAGAGAAACGGGTAAGCGGGGCGCAGAGAAAGATTGGGCGCTTGAGGCTTACTGCCAAATTATGGCTAACCGCCACTATTCTCTCAATAATCTGCGTGATGATTTGCGTGAGCTTCTCACCGAAATGGGCAATACATTTATATATGTGGGAAGTGATTCAGATCCTCAATCTCTCGAAAGTCTAAAAGCAGCAGCACAAGCTTTGGATAGTGCCCACAATTCGGCTGTTGCCAAGGCCAAGAATATTACTTTGAGCGAGTACCGCGCCCGTCAGAGCAAAGATTACCTTGACCCTAATGAAATTTTTGAATGCGAAAAATTCCGCATTTCTGATTCTTACGGCATTGAAGTAACCGAATCACTCGTAGAAATGGATAAAGGTGGCCGCTTAATTAGAGCGATCGCTGGACTTGAAGCCATTTTAGCCCCACCCGAAGAATCGTTTACTGACCCCAAAACTGGGCAAACTTATCCTACCCCACCAACAATTGTCACCCAAAAAGACCGCACCGAGCGCGACAATCTACCTTTGTGCATCGACTGGGGCAATTACTCGGCACGGTGGCTGGCTAGATTTAACCTGGGACTGCATCAAATTCTCACTTCTTTAATGAAGGGTGATGAAGTTACTGCCGATGACCCCACTTTGCTCAAGATGACCGAGATCGCTATACATTGTGCTGCTCACGTCAAAGCAATTCTTGGGTTTACTATTCCCCTAGACTGTAAACCTATTTGGTTGCTAGGCACTCTTATAGAGCAGCTGGGGCTAAAGCTGACTTTCCGCAAGCAGGGCAAGCGGGGTCAACAGGTGAAACTTTTTTCTTTATCTAAAGAGGAATTAGAATTTGCAATGCATGTAATTGCTCATCGCGTGGAAAAGCGTAATCAAAAAGAAAATCGAACCTATTATGCTGCTCAAACTCCTGCTGCGTATAGTGCAAACCCTAATCACCAGCCCGTATCCACACCCCCCCTTGATGCTATAGGGAACTCCCATTGCCAAGGGGAGGATACTACCGAATTTGAGTCGCCTCCGACAGATCGCGTTACCCTACTCCACTGCGTAGAAATACTTCGATCTGGTATTTCTCGTGGAGTGGACGCAATTAAAGGCATTCTCAAGCGATGGGTTGAAGATTTGCGTTGGGAGACAGTACTGGAACTTGAGGCGATCGCGGCAAATGAACTGCGACTTGTGGAAGCTCAAGTTCCTGAATTTTACAGCTTGCTAAGTGAAGAAGTATTGCCGATGGAGGGGTGAGGGATTAATTGGGAGCAACTGTAAGCATATAAAAAAGTTCAACAATTCTAGTCTCTCAAAGCATTGATTTAGAGTGGTTAGGTGTAAATCCCGTGAAAATAAGTTGAACAATTTGGGGCTTTAAAGGCATCAATCTACCACTTTTTCAACACAGAGACACCAAACTCAAATAAAAAAGTTGAACAATTAGGAGAGTGATGCTTTGAGAATGTGGGCGCATCGCTTTAGTAATAACGTAGCGTGGGCGCGTGGGCGCGATGTACAGGTTCTTTCAAGCGATTTATGGACGGATGCCTGGAGCGGGATAAAGCACCTAACAGAAATTGTTGGACTTTATTATTTATTATTGTTGAACTTTTTTATTCCTCTACAGCAACGCGATCGCGGTGTCGCCATTGGTGGGAAAATTACTTATGAGAAGGACAGTTCTGATAAGCAAATGCCCCGCCAGTCAGTTACATCAATAGTTCTGACCAATCCCCCATCTTTGACAATTCACCCGGCTGCGGTGTACCTGTCTGTGCTGTCGTTAGGTTCTAAGCGCACAATGGAAGAGGCATTAAACAAAATCGCTTCTTTACTCACCAATGGGGAGTGTGACGCTTATACTCTCGACTGGGCAGCGCTGCGCTACCAGCACACTGCGGCCATACGCACTGCCTTGGTGCAGCGATATGCCCCAGCGACAACTAATAAAATGCTGTGTGCATTGCGACGAGTGCTAAAAGAAGCGTATAGATTGGAATTGATGGATGCAACTGATTACGCCAAGGCTGTGGATTTTCCTAGCGTTAAGGTCAAAACAAGACTCAGAGGTAGGGCGCTTTCTTCTGAGGAAATAGCAGCACTGATGAGAGTTTGTATTGAAGACCCTACATCGCAGGGTATTAGGGATGCAGCACTAATTGCTATACTGCGTGGTGCAGGTGTGCGGCGCTCTGAGGTGGTCAACCTGGATTTGAAAGATTTTAGTGTCAACACAAATTCTCTGGAAGTGCGTGGCGGTAAAGGGGGCAAAGACCGCACGGTGTATTTATCAACTGCTGCAACTGCTGTGGTAGAAGATTGGCTGTTGGTTCGGGGTCGCAAAGCTGGAGCGCTGTTGTGTCCGATTCGCAAAGGCGGAGAAGTACAGCTGCGACGTATGACTTCTCAAGCGGTACTGCTGATAGTGCGAAAACGGGCGGCTGTTGCTGGGGTTGAGTCATTTTCTCCCCATGACTTTCGCCGGACATTCTGCTCAGACCTGCTAGACTGTGGCACTGATATTGTCACTGTCCAGAAATTAGCCGGACATGCAACGCCAGCGACAACTTCCAAGTATGACCGCCGAGGAGAGGAGCCTAAACGTAGGGCTGTAGAAAAATTAGATATTTCCTATACTCCCCGAAGGAGATAACCTTCAGCAAGTTTTTTTAACTTCTAACATTGGCACGCTTTGCTACTTGGCACGCTTGATAAGCGTGCCAAGTAACACAGGAGCGAGGCGATCGCTTCATCTTCATGCAAGCCAATTTTCCCGATTTGGGTGGTAAGGCACTTACCCGCTCATAAAGATACGAAAGTATGATCGAGATCCACGCCACACAACAAGCAATTAAGAACACGGCTGGTATCTTTTTTTGTGGTTCCCCCTAAAAATACACCTTTAAAGGAAAAACCTAAAAATCGATGAAAAAAATAAACTAAAAATGACTTTATAGTTAAGAAGTAATACAACAGGTTAAAGAGCATACTCCTAACAGTTAACTACACAAATATTACAGGTGTAGGTTTGGGTTAGAGAAAACGGGCAAAGGTGCTTATTTTAAGAAACTTGTACAAAATTCTTTCCTGCATCTGTTGTTTTCATGCCAAATCAAGCTTATCGGAATAGCCCGCTATCTAATCGCTATCACGCCATAAAACTATAGAGTCATTTTAAGTTTATTTTTTGAGAGTGGTTTGATTCCTCTATAAAAAATTCTTCAAAAAACGGACGGGTAAAACTTGCTCCCCAAAAACTCAAACTTTTCTCCGATGCGTTTGGACACTAATTATTTAAAACTGACAACTAATTTTTTAATGGACACCAGGGCTTAAAAGCAGGGGCAACTTTTAGAGACGCTATGCGTAGCAAGATCCCCGTAGGGGTACAGACTTACTGTACTGGATGCAATTATTGCTTTCTTACTTAGCAATCTAACTAGGTACTCAGCACTGTTTCGATGAGCAAAAATTAGATAAAGCAATCCTGCAAGTGTTTAAGCCTGAGATAATTTTTGATCGCTAATGGTAGCCGTTGGCAGTAGCATCTCTTTACAAAAGCCATCGCTTGAAGAATGCGCTGACACACTTGGCGATGATAGCATCAAGGTAATTCATCATGATGAATTACACGATTTAATAAGCGTGGAGAGTCCAAGTTTACCTAGATGATACGCTTTACATGAGCAATACAGGGCGGAAAAAAAAATTAGCATCTTTCAACTGTGACCAAAGGAAGTGGGAGCAGTTTATCGCCTGTTGCAACTCGAAAGGGACGACCGCAACAGCCACGCTGCTCGAATTTATCGATCTCTACTTAGGCGATTCCCAAGATAAGGTTGATGCAATAGGTGGTAACGATTTAGACGAACACTTAGATTCTCAGATTAAGGCAAGTGTTGAGAAGTACTTAGTTACGAGTAACAATAGTAACGCCAGTCCGACCAACGAAACAATAATAGCTATTTGCGAAAGACTTGATAAGCTTGAGTCAGAGTTTTCAAATGAATCTAATAGCAACCAAACCACAGTAATTGATAATCTCGCCAATTTAGAACAAAAAGTGGAGAGAATGGCAGCTCGAATGACACAGTTGGCTGAGGCGATCATTAAAATTCAAGACTATCTCAACAACCAACAAAAGCGGGGACAGAAATCGTACTACAATAATTCATCCTTCAAAGTGCATACTCCCCGAATGCAACCGTTAACTGAAGAAGGTTTAGCCAAGAGGCTTGGTGTAAGTGAGGAAACTGTACGCAAGGAGCGAATTAATCTTCCCCCACCGCTTTTTGTAGCATGGTGTAAGAACAAGGATAGAGCAGGGTTGGGATGGGAATTTAACCAAAATACGGGATTCTATCAGCCAGCAAGTTAGTATTTTGATTAATTTCAACTTGTCGCAGGGGATGTGCGCTCTGCTGTTGCCAATTTGAATTTTTTAAAATCTGATTATTTCACAACCTTCAAGCAATTCGTCATAAACAGTTAGTTGTTGTGTTTTTAAGTGATTTGGTAGTGAATCATCATCAAAGGTCAAAGTAACAATATAAGTATTTTTGAGACTAAGAGATGATTTGCTGATATCGGTTATTGCCGCACTCATGCCGCTTCGAGTCCCAATCAAATACCTTACTGATTGCCCGATCTTTAACTCTGCTGCTGGAATAGCCATAAATGTTAAAAGTGTAAGTTAAGCAGTAGTCTGGTTGGATGCAACGGATCAAGTGCTTGAGCCTGGGCAATGGCGTAACCGCCCTTTCCGGTGGTGATCGCTAAATATTGCTTTTTATTTTGGTATTTCTCTTTAGCCTCAGCTTTTGTTGAAGCTTTTTATTGTTGAGAGAGAGCGTGCCATTCATTGGTTGCTCAACAATATTTAAGATAATTAATCGTTTCTACTTGTTGAGCAACTCTAAGTCCCAGGTATAAAAACCAATCTGCTCAGGAACCCTAGTGAATCGGCCTGTGCGATGACCCCGTGATAACTCATTCAATACCTTGTTTCTCACTTCTCCAATCTCAGTCGCAGTGAGTTCGCCATAGATTCCGTTGATAATTTCTGAAACCCCAAAAACTTTACCCGAATTATTTTCTAAAAAAGTTGTTAGTGCATCAATTAAAAACTGACCCTGAAATTCTTTGAGCATTGGTATCTCTTTGGGCCGAGGCGGCAAAACTTGTTTCTTATTTTTGCCTTTGACTGTGGTGGACGAATTTTTCGTCTCCGGTTTTGGTAGCAAAGTTAAAGACAGAGTATAATATCCCGGTGATCCTGGGACACTGAACCATTTGTTAGTTTCCTTACCATGAGTGAGGGATGATTGAACTCTGCCTTTGATGACTTTGAAGGCATCCGGCTCTAATTCTCCATAAAGCATTTTGACAATAAAATCGATGTGAACAATTGTGCCAATGTGTTCTGCCAAAACCTGTTCAATAGCTTCCGGGCGAGACAGCGATTGGAAAATAGGCAGCATGGCCGTCTCGGTTCCAGAGAGCGCTTGCTGTTGAGTTGATGTTTCTATCGGTGGCTTTAGGAGGAATGGACTATCTGTAGCTGCATCAGATTCTTCACCTGACCAAGCTTGTATAAGTGTGAATATATTTTGTTGAGTGGAGTCAAGCAATTGTGTTGCGACTGTTGATGTATCCTGTGAATCGTCTAGCTCAAGATGGGTAATAGGTTCAACATCGTCATTAACAGATTCCTCACTTAAGAATAAGAAGAAGTTTTTTCCTTTTTCAGAGGTGAATTCTTCATTATCATTATCTACCTCCTCAGTCAAAGACCAGTTAGATAATAGAGCTTCTACATGAGTGAGATTTGCTTTTGCTAGGGAATATAATTTTTCGTACTCTTCTACAAGAGGTGCGTAGTAATCTCGCAATGCTAATAATGACTCGATTGCTTTTTGGGGAGGTGATAAAGGAAAGGGGCTATTCATCAAGTTTGAAATTAACTATACCTTGCGACACTCGTATAGTTATAAAACGACATCGAGTGAATTGGAAAAGAATTGACAGTTTTACACCTATTGTAAAGTATTTGAGCCAGGAATACGGTGTAGAATTACCTGCATGGAATGGCACGCTTGCTCTTTGCAAACCCCTACTATTACTGGATGAAAGGGTATAGGGTTGCAGGTATTGGGGTGTAGGGAATGAAGAAGATGTTGAATTGACGCAACTAAAATTCAATTTTCTTAAACACACGAAGCTGCAACCCTACCCCCAACAAGATAGCCCAGACGAGGTTTCACGTTTTCTTCGTGCCATTCGGACTTGACCCCAATATTAGTTAAATTGAAAGAGAGTTCCTAATCAGCTTTCTTCCACTCATCAAATGATTGACAAGCTTTCCCTGTAGGAATTAGCCCATTGGAGGATACACCAAAATTTGTAAGAGTTGCATTTTCTATTTGTGCATTTGCGACAGCATCTCGCAATATCTTCTCTTTTTCCTGTTTTGGCACGATTTCTATTTTCGCATCTTTAGGTTGAGGATTACTGCCTTTCTTTAGTGGAAATTCTCTGACAACATATAATTGCTCTTGTTTAGCAGTACCTGATGCAAGACATCCCCTAGATTTGACAAAAAGAGTTGAGTCCGATGAAATATCAGCAAAGAAGCTAGGCTTAGTGATAAACTTTATTTCTCCAGCAGGGCCCCATACATAAATGGGTGTCTGGAAACCTTGAGTAGGAATATCTTTGGTTTCATCACAGCCCAAATTTATTTTTCTATTTAAATCTACGCCAGCATTTCCGCAAACTTTCCAAGTTACTTTGTATAAATCAGGTGTACTCTGGACAAACTGTTTGAACTTTTGCTCTCGCTCTGCTTCTACTGCTTTTTGAGCAGAAGCAGCTTTTTGTTCTGGTGATTGGCATGAAGACACTCCCAAGCTTAACAGTAAAGCAAGTGCATAAATCTGGTTTTTGTTAAGATTGAATATCATAAAAACACCCAACTCAGCATAATTTTTTGTCACTATTTTAGCAGTTAATTAAGGTTGAAAATCAATTTCATCAAATATATTTACTTGATTTATGGATAGATATAGCAAATAGTAAATATGAAAAACAGTTGAGATTTAAATACTAATATAACTTGCAGTTTACTGATCAGATAGCAGTAAATTTAAGTAAAATTGCTCACTCAGACAATGCGGATAAATTAAGAAAGAATGGCATATTGTACTCAAAAAGCAAGAGGTAAAAGTACTGTATTTTTCAATACTTTTATCTGTAGAAAGAATTTTTCACAACTTTTATGATCTGGATGAAGTTCACCTAAAAAACTGATGAATACTGGGCTGATAGAGCAAGTATTTGAGCTGATAAAACTAAACAATCCTTTGATTGCGGTAGAATCTCCACTGCAAGAGAGGCTTAGATTTTTAACAAATCTGGCGAGGATGTGTGCTTACCAGAATATTAACTGTTATTTGTGGACACTGGAAGATGACCATCTGCATCAGTTACTTTGCAATGGGCAAGACTTAAACCTTTTGCCAGTAGCTGAATATCAAGCCAACGCTAAAAATAGGCGAGAAGATTATTTTGAGATTTTGCGGTTCTGGAAAACTACCCACTTAGAAGGAATTTTGATAGTAGAGGGTATATTTCCCTGGATTGGTACAGGAACAAGCGATCCTGATTTCTTTTTGACTAGCGAGTGGATCAAGTCTGCCTTGATTAATTTAAAGCTTTATAACACCAGTTCAAACAAAACAGCCCTATTACTGGGGTCAAATGCCAGTCTGTCATCTGACATTGCAGCACTTGCGCCGACAATAGTTCAACAACTGCCAACAGAGGAGGAAATCAGCGATTACTTAGCATCAATACTTCCCACAGAGGTAAGCGAAGAGGAAATCAAGGAAATAGCTCAAGCATCTGTAGGGATGTATATAGCAGATATTGAGTTTCTGATCAAAAGCGTGAGTAGGCTAGATAGTGAAAGTCATGGTCAAGAGTTGGTTAAAAAACTGTCTGCCTACAAAATCAACTTACTTAAGCGAGTTTACAACATAGAATTCTTGCAACCAGTGACAATTGCAGTCGGGGGTTTAGAACTGATGCAAGAAGCATTTAAGAAATACAAGCGGCTGCTCTCACCACTGGCGAGAGCTTATAATTTGCGATTACCCAAGGGAGTGTTATTAATCGGGCCACCAGGCACAGGTAAATCTCACTCAGCTAAAGCTTGTTCCCAGCAGATGGGAATACCATTAATGATCGTAGAGTGGGGTAACTTTCGCAGTTACGGCAACATGGCGGAATACAAACTCAAAAAATTATTGGCACTGGCAGATAGGATTAATCGTATAATATTATACTTTGACGACTTCGATAAGGGATTTGCGGGAGATGATGATTTATCACGAAGACTAGCGGGGATGCTGTTAACCTGGATGCAAGAAAGGACTAGTGATGTATTAATTATTGCTTCTGCCAACAACATTGAATGGCTACCACCAGAACTGACCAGAAACGGGAGATTTGACGACATTTTTAAGGTGGATTTACCCAATAATGGGGAGCGACACTCAATTTTTAAAATTCACCTTGCCAGATTTGATTATCGGTTCCGTGATAGAGATGGGTTCAGTGATGAAGAATGGCGTAGACTGCTCAAAGCGACCCATCGCTGTGTGGGTGCGGAAATCCAAGCAATTGTGGAAAGGGCGGCTATCTCTACTTTTTGCCTGATGTTCACAGACGATGTTCCACCTATAGGTGAACTGCCGCCGCTAGAAATTAGACTTGAAGCATTATTGTCAGCGAGAAATAATATGAATCCTCTGGCAATCCGGGAAGCTGAACGGATTGAGGGTATGCGAAACAAAGCTGATTTACAGGGTTTACCGTCCAGTCCCCTTGACTCAAGTATATATAGTGCCGGCAATGTCAATATTTTTGGTTAAATTATGCAATTAGTCAAAATTCCCACAACAATCGACTTATATGCTGCGGCTTACAAACTGTTAAATATTCTTGGCCCAATTGCGGGAATATCAATAATTGTCGCTTCATCAACTATCGCCTACTTGCAAACTCGTCCCCAGCATTTACCCACAAAGCAGATGCTCACCTACAATCATCGGACATTCAAGTTGGAAGTAGCCACCACACCTGTTGAATTAGAGAAGGGGCTGAAGTTTCGCAATCATTTGCCCGGCGATCGCGGGATGTTGTTTAATTTGGGCAAGGAATACAAAAATGTCCCCTTTTGGATGGAGCAAGTAAAAATCCCCCTAGACATCATTTTCATCAAGGATAGTATGGTGACGACGGTAATTTACAACGCTCCACCTTGTGCAAAAAATCCTTGTCCAATTTACAGGGGTAGTGTTGCTACTCAGGTTTTAGAACTGCCCTCTGGTGCTGTTAAAATTCAAGTCGGCGACAAGCTCAACATCCAGCCATTATCGGTTCCATACTGATGAGAAAACCAACAAAGGGAAAAAAGTCAATAGGCAATCTGGCGCTTATTTCTCTAAATTTCATCAATGAATATAAAATTGTATACCTATATAATTTTAAATACTGATAATAAACAGCTATAACATCTATATAAGCAGTCTACTTGCTAGATTTGCTGTGAAATAGATTGTATTAAATATTCTATGTAGGCAAAGGTACGGTTTTTTTTAGTACTTTGGTTTGTAGGTTTTGTGGGTGAAAACCCGAATAATATGCGTATCGTTTCAGGAGAACGAAATGCATACTTACCACGACGAGACTGAAAGGTTTGTTAATACCGATACTGCTGCTGTACTGGCTTCAGGAAAAAAGAACAGCAAGATAACAAATAGCACACTAGCGCTAATGGGAGCGACGGGTACGGCAATGATCGTGTCGATGTCAGTCCATAACATCCTCTTAGGTGGATTGATGATTGCTACGGCGATCGCTATAGCACTACCAAAGCAATCTCAAGCTCTGTTGACTAATTTTGAGCAGATACAACGCAAGTATGGAGTCAATCTTTATGCGGTGTTGTTTACGATTTTGACGGTTGTTTGTCTACTTGACTTTGCTTCCTCGCCAGCCGATGCACAGTTTTTTAACACTGCTCAAACCTGGATGACTAATACCTTTGGTAATGCTGGGAACGGACAAACACAAGCAGTTGTAGCATTGTTCTTCAACGTATTAAGGGGTCTGTTCTTACTCTACGTAGGCATCAGCCTAGTCCGGGTTGTTCAAGCGGCCCGCAACGATGAAGATTGGCAAACATTAGCCAGAACTCCATTAATTATTGTCCTTTCAGTTTTTGTAGGAGATTTAGTTACTGGCTTGATTGTTGGTGGAGGTGCGGCATAACCAACAGTAAACAGTTATCAGTAGAGAGTGATGTATTTATCTGCATCGTCAGAGTCCCCCATTTTTCACTCATTAGTAGGTAACAGTTAGGGTCAAACTATTTGACTGAAACTGTGATAACTGATAACTGATTTAATACAGTCTTTTCATGCTGAAATAGTTTGAGATCATGAAAAATGAAAATAAATTTCGGACTGTAAATAGAATTTTGGGAGACAGACCCAGATTAGGCCCATTTCCCGCCGACCAAATTTTTCCTTGGTCAGTAATAGGAGTAGTGAATGTATTTGTTGTTTCTTATACATTTCAAGCTGGATGGTTAGCAACTGGATTAAGTATTGCTTGGGGATGGGCAACATGGTGGGTAGTTTCTACGAATAAAGATTTTTTGGGAAAATTTATCGGCGTACCACGAATTAGTAGAGGTTATATGCCTTTTAAAACATTGAAAAAGAATACAAAAATCAGAATTAAAAGGGAATAGGGAACAGGCAACAGAGGAATTCCCAGAATTAAAGAAGTAGGTTGAGAGTCAAAATTCACTCCGTCAGGGGCGATGCCCTGAGCTTGTCGTAAAGCCTGCGGCATAGCTACGCTTAGGGCGTAGCTTCTCCAAGAGTTGGGTCATAATTCAGGAATGTAATAGACCGAAAAAGCGGTGCTTCGTAGCATCTCCGGCTCTGCTCCTGAATTCTTCTTGAATTTCTCATTTTCTACCGTTCCCACTTAAGAGTTAAGAGTTCCCTGTTTTGTAACAGTAAATAATTTGAATCATCCACCAATCGTAGATAATTTGCGCCTTCATAATGAAAACTCCGAAACCATCTAAATATCCAGATAAATTAGGTAAGAAAACATTAGAAAAAGAGCAAATTGAGTTTGCTAAAGTCTTGACTCCCTTTGAGGACATTATTCATTTAGCAGGGATTTGCAACTTGAATTTAGGCGGGAGAAAAGGCATAGGTGCATTGATTCTCAAAAAAGGTGAATCTATTCAGATTAAATTTTGTTTTGATTGTTTAGGGATTCATCCGAATTTAGCCAATGAACAAATATTACCGATATTCGAGGGGATAGAAGCCGGACTTAAGGAAATCCCAGAGCAAGAATCAATGACCATACATTTTGGTTCATTTACTTCGGATTATGAACGGCAACAAGAACTTAAGCAAATTGAGAATACTTGTTCAGTCGAACAACTTAAACTCTTGATTCGTAGTGAAAGATTACGAATCAAAGGATTAACCAAAAGTGGAATCCGAAAAAACAAATTCTTGAGGTTATGGTGTACTTATACTGTTGCTTCTGATGAGTCACGGAATCAAGATTTTGTTGAGTCTATTATTAAACAATTGGAGAAATTCTGGTACAAATTCACTGGAGAAATTCACTACATTAATAATACCAAGATTGAAAATATTCTGCAAAATTCATTTAATGCTGGTTTTCAATCATGGGAGAATTTGCTGAGTAATAAGATGAAATTAGGGATTAAAGCTTTGAGTCCTGAAGAACTCTGGACGGTAATCTGGCAGCAATTTAACCATTCTCCACCAACAGCAATCCCAAATCCCTTAAAAATAGATGAAATAAATGGACTAATTGAAACCCAAACAAGCGATTTTCACATCCGGCATCATTTACTAGAAGATGAGCAGTCTTTACCATTTTTGGATCGTCAATGGGTAAAAATCCAAGATAAATATATTGGAGCGCTGAATTTTAGTCAAAAACCAGGGGGCTGGATAGACGAACAGGGACAACTAAGATATCTCTGGTCACTGATATCTAGAGATAGTATTTTCGATACTGAAATCATCTGTCAAGTTACGAAAGCTAACCAAGGAATCACAAAAACTAATCTGCAAAGACTAACTAAACAATCGATTACTTCTACGACATTATCCAGTGATAAAGGTAATATTGATGTCAAGTCGGGACTGAATATTGAGTCAGCAGTAGAAGCTCAAAAGACGATTTACAAAGGAAATGTTGTCGTACACACGGCTGTAGTCTTTCTGGTACACCGTCAATCAACACGCTCTTTAGATGAAGCTTGCCGTTACCTTGCGAGTTACTTCTTGCGTCCGGCGGCAGTTGACCGGGAGATAGAATACGCCTGGAAGACATGGTTGCAGTGTTGTCCATTTGTTTGGGAACCACTGTTAACCAAGCCTTTTAACCGCAGACTGCCATATTTTAGTTCGGAAGCACCAGGGCTGATGCCTTTGATTCGCACAGCCACAGGAGATCGGACTGGGTTTGAGTTAATTGCAGAAGAGGGGGGAACACCTGTATATCTAGACTTGTACCAAAATCACAAGAATCTAGCTGTTTTCGGTGCAACTCGTTCGGGGAAATCAGTACTGGTGGCTGGAATTCTTACACCAGCACTTGCCCAAGATATCCCAGTTGTCGCTTTAGATTACCCCAAACCAGATGGTACATCTACCTTCACTGACTACACTAATTTGTTGGGGAAAGACGGGGCTTACTTTGATATTTCTAAAGAATACAACAATCTTTTTGAGTTACCGAATTTGCAAGGGCTAGAACCAGAAATTATCAATGAAAGATTGAATGATTTCAAGGAGTTTTTGAAATCAGTGTTAATGACAATGGTGATTGGAACTAGCATGATTGGGGTTAGTCCTGGGATGATTACCAATATTGAATCAATCATTGCTTTAACATTAAAAATATTTTTCAACGATGATGAAATCAAAATGCGCTATAAGTTAGCGCTCTTATCAGGAGTGGGAACTAAGGCATGGACAGAAACTCCAACACTGCAAGACTTTTACAAATACTGTTCCCCAGCCTTTATTAAATTAGATTCTATTGCCAGTAACAGTCGAGACATCATGGAAGCTTTAGAACAAATTCGACTCAGACTTAATTACTGGTTAAGCACAAGAGTTGGACAGTCAATTTCTCGCCCTTCTAGTTTTAGAACTGATGCAAAATTACTTGTTTTTGCATTAAGAAATTTATCAAGTGAAGCGGATGCAGCCATCTTAGCTCTGAGCGCTTATGCTGCTGCACTCAGACGAGCGTTAGCATCGAAAGTCAGTATCTTCTTCCTCGATGAAGCACCAATTTTATTTCAATTTGAATCAATTGCAGATTTGATTGGTAGATTGTGTGCAAATGGTGCAAAAGCGGGAATTCGCGTAATCCTATCTGCCCAAGAGCCAGAGAGTATTTATCAAAGCAAGGCAGCATCTAAGATTTTTGCAAATATTGGGACTAGATTAGTCGGGAGGATACAAACCTCAGCAGTAGACCCATTCATAGATAGATTTAAATATCCTGCCGAAATCATTCGAGTTAACAGTACAGAAGCTTTCTATCCTCAAAAATCGGGGATTTACTCTCAATGGTTGCTTGATGATAACGGTAAGCTCACTTTCTGCCGTTATTATCCTGCACACTGTTTACTGGCATCTGTTGCCAACAATCCCCATGAGCAAGAATTGCGGACTCTTTTTCTGAAAAATTATCAAGATAATCCTTTGTTAGGAATCGTCAAGTTTACTGAGGATTATATCAAGATGATTCGGTCAGAAGAATTATCTGAGGAAGCTAAAAAACTCATGTTTCAATTACAAAAAACAAAGGTGGCTTAAGCATGAAGAATCATCAAAAACTTGCTGTACTATTTTCTGCTACTGTAGTAAGTTTATTACTAACTACACCCAGTTATGGATTAGTCATTAGTGATTTTTTTAGCTCTATAGTTGATGATATTAAAGGTGAAGTAAGTCAGATCGAAACTTGGACAAAATCGCAAATAGATCAGAGTTGGGCTGGCATTAAGGAAGATGCTCAAGCTGCAATTGATAATACTGTCGGAGAGATGGGAGCGCCAGATCCGATTGCTAGTAGCGATGAACTAAAAAATCGGATTGCTGATACTTACTCTTTACCAGTCGCTAAGGAAAAGGGGCAAGATTTAGAGCGAGAACTCACAAGAGCTTCAATCATCAGTGTTGTAGGTAAAACTGGGCAAGCAGATACGTCTCAAAAAATAGAGAAAACAACACAAATAGCTCAAGACGCGAAAACCATTGCTGACCAAGCTCAAGACATGGATGCTTCTCAAAATGTCCTGAAAGCGATCGCCGCTCAAAATGGTCTGGTGGTTTCCATGTTGGCACAACAGCGCACTGATTCATTGCAATCAAGGCAGGATAATTCATACTCCAATCTCATGCTGACTCAAGTTGCAGAAAACACAGCAAATGCACGCAAAAAACAAGATTTGAATGAATTAGGTACTCTTTCTTTGACCCATGAACTTATCGGTATATCTCGTTTAGATCCAACGCAAGAAAATTAACCAGGAGAGGAAACTCTTAACATCTTCCTGATTCCTTATCATCAATTCACCCTTATGCTTTCAAAAAATTACTTATTCGCTCAATCTCAGTTTGCTGGTGCAGATTTACTTGAACAAGCAAGTAATACAGCAGATTTTATTGCTCAAGGTTTTAATCAGACTTGGGAAGAAACTATCACAGGTGATTTATATGCTGCTATGTGCAAAGTCGGTGTATTATTCGCCGTTGCAACATTTGTTTTTTTCATGGTTGAGTGGACAAAGAAAATGCTCTTAGGTGATGAACAACGTGCATACACAGATTTTATTTGGGTGTTGATAGTTATAGTACTCCTAGCAAATAATGGCAAAGCTTTAGGAGCAGGTACTCTCGGAATCAGAAATTACATTAACAATACAAACCAATACATGCTAACACGTACAGCAAAAGGTATTGATTTAAGAGCTGCATATCAAAAAGCTTTGGGTGTAGAAGCGGTGCGTGGAGCTATTGCGAAAGAAATAGAAAATTGCAAAACCTCGTCTTTGAGTCCAGAAGAATCTGTTAAATGTCTGTCGGATGCTAAAGATAGACTTCAACAAGACTATCCGAGTTATTTTACTGGTGAAAGCGGCCCGTTTTCGTGGGTCATTCAAAAAATAGACAGAATTATTCAAGCTCCAATAGAGGCAATTAAAGGTGGGGCTAATCCTATACAAGTAATACTTTCTCCTTTCAGTGCTTATATTGGTTCTTCGGTCATCGAAATTGTTTCCATTGTACTGATTGGGTTGAACGGAGCTTACCAATGGGCGATTGAACTAACGATGTTGTTAACAGCACTTCTCGGCCCTTTAGCTGTAGGTGGTTCTTTGTTACCTTATGGTGGAAAAGCAATTTTTACTTGGCTTACGGGTTATTTCGCTGTAGGAATGGCAAAACTTTGTTTCAACGTAATTGCCGGATTAGCCGGACAATTGATTGCTACCTCTAGAGCAGATCAACCTCTATTCTTTCTTTTTACAATTGGGATTTTTGCTCCTTTCTTAGCAACTGGATTAGCAGCTGGTGGTGGTTTAGCTGTACTTCAACAAATCAACAAAGCGCCTGAAACCTATAGCACAATCGCTATTGATGCTACTAAAGCTATAACAACATCTGGTGGTAGTTTAGTATCAAAATTCAGTAAATAGAGGTAATAGCTAGATTAAGAGTTCCCTCTTCACCAAGAATCTAACAATGTTTAATACAAAGAATGGTACAAAGGCAAAACCAGAGCCGTTACAGCTTCTGCAATATAACAAATCTGTCCCAACTAGAATCGGAATAATTTCACTGGCTGGGTTTTCGATGGCTTTGTTCTCTTTATTACTACAAATCCTTAATTATGGGGCAGTCAGTAGTTTAGGTAAAAAGCAGTTAGCGCTAGTACAATTGTCATCAGGAGAATCAGTCGTTGCCCAAGCAGTAGAGCCGAATGAACGCTCAGATGAAGTTATTAAAAAATTTATTTCTAACACATTTATCAAGATGTTTAACTGGGATGGACTTGTTCAAACTTTTAATGAAAAAGGAGAACCCATTACTAAACAAGATGCTGGTATAGATGTAGGTAGAACTGAACGTTCTAATGGCAGAGTAACTACTTCTTCTTATGAAGCTGCTTATGCAATCAGTGAAAAGCATGATTTTCGGACAGCATTTTTGCGTAAGCTAGCTCAAATGACCCCAGCAGGGGTATTTAACGGTGATACACAAGTATCTTTGATTCCCCGCTTCATTTCATCACCTCGCAAAATTAAAGATGGTCAATGGTCAGTAGATTTAGTAGCTACTCTCGTTACTTTTACAAGAGTTGATAATGCAGGCAAAGGTATACCCTTTAACAAAACTATTACTGTAGAAGCCATTAGTACACCGCAAAACATCCCTAATGATACTACTGCTCTGGCAAAGAAAATATATCAAGTCAGGCAAGCTGGATTAGAAATTACGCAAATCGTCGATTTAAATTTGGCTAACAGACAATGACAAATACTCACATTAATAGCTCATCAACTGTAGATGATTTTCTCCAAATAGATGATGACTTAAAATCTTCAGCAATGAGTTCAGATTCTAGCCCAAGGGAAATTACGTCAGAGGGAGAATTAGATAATCCATCAGTCACAACTAAACATACAGTAATTACTTCTCCCTGGTCAAGATTGTTGGTCATAGCACTCCCTTTTGGATTGACCTTCCTAGCTATATTTTGGCTGCTGAATGGAATTTTTAATCCTGATAACCGCGATACTACTAAAACTATTGAAGAACCAAAGTCTTCAGTAAATAAAGAACAAGTTGAGCAAACAGATGGGGATGTTTACGCTAAGTTAGCGCTGAATCAGCAAGAAGATGAATTAAATAAGATTAATCAGAGTAAGCAGGAAGTTAAAGTTAATAATAAACCTGTGAGTGTTGCAGCTTCACCACCAACACCAACAGCTAGACCTGTGGCACAAACACAAAGTTATAGCCCTAGACGATATTACGTTCCGAGTAGAACTAACCAGACTATTTCATCACCACCTCGTAATCAAACATTGCCAAGAATTAGTAATCCTGTTAGGACTGTTACGCCGAAAACAGAAACGCCAACAGACGTGATAGCTGAATTTAATCGACTTCGCAGCTTAGGATCTTACGGAAAAATCGCTTATACACCTACTTCAAATGACCAGCAGATATCAGCAGAGGCAACATCCTTTCAAACGCCGAATACAACACGAATTCAAGTACAGCCACCCAATAGTGCTTATACAACACAGCAAACACGCCCTAACTTCTCTAACAGTACATCCACAGAAATTGAGAAAATTCGCCCTCGTTGGTTAGCCGATTCTAAATCTGATAAACAAATAGCAGATGGTAATTACTTGCCTCAAGAAAACCAAATTCTGCAACAGCGTAAAACTCGCTATTTAGTTGTTGGGGAATTCGCAAATGGTGTTTTAGTGACTCCAGTGGTCAAGCAGCAAAGCGAAAATACTCGCTTCCAACAACAGCAGGCTCCAGATGATAGTAAACGCTATGTTGCTAGATTAACGGCTGATTTGCATGACAACTATGGAAATGTGGCAATTCATAAAGGCACTTTATTGGCCGTTGAACCCCTACAGGTTAATGGTGGCTCTTATGTAAGTGTGCAAGTCACGAGCATTATCAAAGATAACACTGAGTACCCAATTAGTAGCGGTGCAATTTCTGTATTAGGAGAAGGCGGGAAACCGTTGTTAGCTAAACAGTTCCAAGATAAGAAAGGGGGAGGTTCTGACTTGACTGTGGGATTAGTCAGTGGTTTGGGCCAAGTAGGAACAATCCTGAATCAATCTGATTCCAGTAGCAGTGTAATTAATTCTGCTACAGGGACATTTAGCTCTAGCACGACTTCAAACAGCCAGCGCAATATTGGCGGGGCATTCTTGCAAGGTGCTTTTGGCAAGCTTAGTGACACCATTGCTCGTCGTGCAGAAACTTCTAACCAAGAAATCACCGCTCGTCCCAATGTTTGGTATATCCCACAGGGGACGAAGATTACGTTTTTGGTGAATCGTTCTCTGGAGTTGCCATGAAGAAGTTAAAACTCATGACAGCGCTCCAGCTTGGGGTTGCTGCTTTTTTGGCAGTGTGTCTAGTTCCAGTCAAAACCTATGCTCAAAGTACAGTCCGCACTATAAAGCAATCTCAGGTTAGTGGCAGCACTGCCAAGCTGCAAAAAATTAAGGTCTGGAATGGCTCAGGCGTATCAATTTCATTTTATGAAGTCAATGAGATGGTGAAGCGGGTGTGGATTGACGATCCCTCGCAAGTTCTGATTGACACTGATGGTTGTTTAGAGGGAATCGACCAGAACTGTCAAAACAGTAGTGCTGGATTACTTCACTTACGCCGGATTAAAAAGCTTCCGGTTCCAGGACTGCCGCAAACAAGTGCAACTTTGCTTACAGTGATTACTCAAACTGCTTCTGGCTCGCGCAAAGTTTACCATTTTCAAGTTACCCCATCTAATTCCCGTCCTGAATACAGTCAAGTGTCAATTATCTCGGATAAACCATCTTCAAGAGTTACTCGACCCTTATTATCGCCATTAGTACAAACTATCAACACCACAAAACAAATCAGGGCGGGGATGAGCGTAGCGATTAGTAATGGTTTGCTCTCCTCATCTGATGAACTTCACAATCGGATTGAGCAATTCTTGACTCATTTTCAAGCTGGAGAGCAAATGCCTATTGCTGCTGCTCAGGCTGGTGTCTCACTTAATTTAGTTAACAAATTAATCGAGCTTGGACAAAAAAACAGGACAGAGTGACAAATATGAAATCATCAAAGCGTTCGCCCAAAATTACTTTTGACATGATTCGCTATTTAATATTGTTTGGATTGCTAGGAGGATTATTTATTCACAGTTTTTGTCAGTATGGAATTATGAATCAGGCAATTGGATTTTTATTGCCAAAAGCATCAGCACAAGTCCCATTTTTCACTAGCAACAATGGCTTGATTCCAGACTGGTCAAAAATGAAGTTTCAAGACATGATTGTATCTGAATCTGGTCATGTGACTTACCCAACTGACCGAGGGAATCAGACTAGAACTTGGCAAGCTGGACAAAGTATTGGCGATTTTATGGAGCTTGGGGATTTTGAAGATGCCAATTTGAATCTTGAAAAGCTTAACCTCTCGATAATATCTCAGGCATTAGCTATTGATTTAGATGGTTTAAAGCTTGACGATTTTGGAATAATCAAAACTCAAACCCTTAGCGATTTAGTCAAGGCTATACCTGATTTAGCTAATCAATCAGCCAGTAGTGTAGCACCAATAGCTGACTTTTTTCGCCAAATGGGTATCAGCACTAATCAAAGAATTGGTAACGTTGCTAATTATTACAATTTAGATAATATCACTCTCGGCAATGAAATTGATTTGTCTAAATACAAGCTGACATCGATTCCGGGGATTGAAAACTCATCATTTGATGAATTTGCTAATTGGCAAGATACTCTAATTTCAGACATTCCCGGATTAAAGGATTTATCTTGGAATAATTTTCCTAATGTGCCAGAGCCGGATCTTTCTTTCGTTGGGCAAGTAGATTTGCCATTGGGAGATATAGAAGCTAACCGGATTCGCAGCATTTCTGGCAGTTATCAAGAGGGTTTTAATGTCCCTTGCAATCAAAATAATTGCGTCCACTTTGAAGCTTCAGGTCTTGGTCAGACCACTGGAGCGCAATGGATTTCGGGTAAAGTCCAAAAAGTAAAAGGTGGCTATGGAATTTTAGCTGTAGCTAATGGTGGTCTTGAGCCAACAGGTCGTCATCCCTTTGGTAAATCATTTAAACAAGTGGTGTGGGATATAGATGAATCGAGCGGTTCCGTTAACACTGCTATGTTTTTCCGTTTCTGCAAGACTATTCCTTTTGTTGGTCGGACTTGTACTCCCTACTTTATTGGGCCAGTTCCGTTTATCAATTATCACGAAAAAGACCCAATTATTTTTGGTAGTCCCTCTACTGTTCCTAATTAACTATTCTTAATTCCTGAATTTTTGCGTGATGAGCAATAATTTGACTACTTCTACAAACAACCAACCATTTCATTTTGAACAGTTACAAAATCCACATAGTGACATTGGTAAGTACACTCATCATTTATTTAAACCAAGTGGATTAGCAATTATAAGTATGTTGGCTGCTTACATTTTAATGAGAGTATTCTTTGGCGATGGCAGTAATAAAAAGAAGATTGCTACTAGTTACTGGGGAGGTAGTAAAGAAACTGCTGCTGCCAAGAAAAAGGCGCTACAACAAATAAATTCACCCAAATGTGATAGTGCTGCACTTTACATAGGTAAGCATAAATGCAAGGGTGCTAAACAAGAAAGTGGCGCTGGCACTACTTTTTATATTCCTGATGTTCAACGAGGAACGGCGGCAATTGGCGCTCCCGGTAGTGGTAAAACTTTCAGTGCTATTAACCCCGCAATTTACTCTGCCATTGACCAAGGATTTCCGATAATTGCTTATGATTTTAAGTATCCCTCTCAAGCCAAAATAGCTGCTTACGCTAAGGGTCAGGGCTATGATGTTCACATTTTCGCCCCAGGATTTCCAGAATCGGAAGTTTGTAATCCATTGGACTTTTTACGAGACAGTAGTGATGCTGAAACAGCTAGGCAAATCGCTACTGTAATTAATAAAAACTTCCGCATTCTTAGTAATAGTAATGAAGATGGTTTCTTTGCTCCAGCAGGGGATCAGTTGACACAAGCTATCTTGATGCTGACTAAAGAGTTTGGCGAATGCGCTGATGTTATGACTAGTGCCGCCATCCTTTCTTCTGAACTTATGGTGCAAAGATTGATGGCAGCTAATCTCAATCCTTGGATTAAAATTGCCTTTGGTCAGTTGTTCAGTTCCGCCGCAAGTGAAAAAACTGTTGCTGGCATTGTATCTACCGCTAGCATCATGTTCACTCGCTTCATGGCCAAAAATACTATTGGTTGTTTCATTGGTAAGACTACTCTTCCCTTATCAATCAAGGGTAAACAGATGATTATCTTCGGGCTAGACAGAGAACGTCGGGACGCAGTTAGCCCTTTGCTCACCAGTATTTTACACATGACAATTGCTCGGAACATTGCTAAAAAGCGTTTTGACCCTCTTATAGTTGCACTCGATGAACTGCCTTCTCTGTACTTACCAGACTTATTTAAATGGCTGAACGAATCACGCTCTGAGGGGTTCTGCGGTATCCTGGGCTGGCAGAATATGGGGCAGCTTGAGAAAAATTATGGAAAGGAAGTTGCTAAGACTATTCTTGGGGCTTGCGGGACTAAGTTTGTTTTCAATCCTGGTGAAAATGAGTCTGCACAATTATTCTCCAGTTTCTTGGGCGATGAGGAAATCAAGTACAAGCATAAAAGCCGTTCTACAGGCGGGGGAAAAGCAAACACTACTACTAGTGAGCAGGAAAAAACTAAAAAACTCTTTGAGTCAGCCCAGTTTTTGAAGTTGCCTCCAGGTAAATGTGTCTTCATTAATCCTGCTTATTCTAATAAAAATGAGGGGTCGGTTCCTTTGCTAAAATCTCTCAAAATACCTCAAGCTATTCGAGATATTGAAGAATATAACCAGCAGCGATGGGCTAACGTTGTCAGTCTTTTAGCTCGGAAAAGTACTCAAAAATTTCCAACTCAGCAAGACTTAGATATCCGAATTGCTAATATTAACAATCGTTTCCCTTTATCTCAAAATACTCCAGAAGTTTCTAATAACTCTTTGCCTTTGGATATGTCTGAGGTTAGTTCATTGATAGATGTTGAATCAAATGTTTTTATTTAAAAGAGTCATTAACGAATTGTAGATGGGTATAAATCCTCCTTTACATTACCCCAGTTAAAAGTTCCTTGTTCCCTATTTCCCTTTCATTGAGAACTTTTCCTTATGCGAATGATTATTGAAGAATCTGCTATTGAGAGTTTTAGTATCCTTGAAAAAATAGCATGGAATCGAAAGACTTGTTCAGTCAGCTTTTTAGATATTCATGCTGAGACTTCCGAAATCATTGCCAGTTTTCAAGCTCTCTCTTATCGAAGGCCAAAACTTAAAAAAGTTGGCATTTATACCATAATTACTTTAAAAAATCTTCATCAGCCTCTGACAGAAGAATCTTGCCAACAAATTTTAAATCAATATGTTCATGGTATTGGTTGGGATGATTTACAGTTTATTAGCTTTTTGGAAATTACACCTGATTGTCTTCATTTACATATTATCTTTAATCGCGTTACTCCGTTAGGGAAACTTATTGATTTAGCCTGCGTGGGAGCTGATTGGAAACAATATGAAATCCTCCAAAGATGTTGTTCTCACGCTGTGCAAAAATCTTTATCTCAATGGTATCAAGAAAAACTGAACTCATCGCCAAGAGGTGGCATGAAAATATCGGTATAAAGATTAAAAATTCTCAACTAATAGTCTTATGTTTGATGAACGACATTTACAATTGAGTTCTGCTTATGCCAAAAGCAGTGAATACTTTGCCAGAGCAGTGATAGCTCCTTATCTAAAATTTGTATTGGACTCGATAGGGTTAGCAATAGATGATGAAATAAATAAGAGATTGAAATTGTCAATTGGTCAAGAGACTTATGTGATGACTCCTGATGAAAATGGTGGTTGGAAATGGCAGAAATTTGACCCGCAAACCGAGGAATCTATTCAAGCAGAGTTTGAAGAATTTGAAAAATTATTAACAGAATTATTAACTCCGCTTTTACCATCTGATGATGAATTTCCACTTTTACCACCGGATAATACAGATCCACTTTTGCCTGGCTCTAATACACCTCCTAAATTATCCCCCAGTGATTCACCTCCGATTTTACCGCCGTCTGGTACACCTCCATTTTTGCCCAATTCTGCTACACCCGTTGAACTAGTAGTTATACCAATCGTTCAAGAGGCTGACTCAACAATTTGGGCTGGCGTTGCAGAGGAGGCGGTAGGAGGAGTAGAGTTGCACTTAGAGAAAGAGAACGGTTCAACAGAACAATTTCTGGACAATAACCTTGTTTCATCCCCAAATCTGCACTTAGGGCATTCTCTAAGTGCAACGCCAGCAAAAAGCTCCCTGCCCCGTACCTCTTCTTCACGCATAGATCCAAACCACTGGCAAGAATTAGTCGAGGAAAGTGCGATCGCTCCAGAAATTGTCGAGCTTAATTTTAAGAGCTTACACTTAGACCCAATAGAACTTGAGCATGAAGCATGGGAATATCTCATGTACAGCAAGAATTTAGAACGTATTAATACCGGACGACTATCTACTGGAATGCTCAACAAATATTCTCACCTTGAGGATGGGGGCTGGTGGTGTAATGCTGGTGTAGATCCTCGTTCTTTTTCAGCAAACGAGCCGGGAGATAAACCCGAACAAAAAATATGGGGATGCTACAAACCTAATAATCCGAGAGAAAAAGCCGATAACAGAGGCAAGTTTATCAAATACGAACATCCCCCGAAAGTTGAATTAAGCATCTTCCTGTTGGATGTTCCCCAAGATATCGCTCAACAAATTTATTCTAAAGCTGGAGTTGAACCAAGTATTAGCGATCGCAAATCGGGGTTTTGGTACTGTGTGTGGAAACATAATGTTCCAGTCACACTCGCCGAAGGAGCCAAGAAGGCCGCTAGCCTATTGAGCCAAGGTGAAGCAGCAATTGGATTACCAGGGATTTATGCTGGCTATCGTAGTAAGGATGGGCTGGGGAATCAAATTGTGCCCATATTACATGATGAATTGGCAGTTTTTGCTACCCCAAACAGGGACATCAAAATTTGCTTTGACTATGAAACTCGGTATAAAACTAAGCGCAACATTGATATCGCTACATACCGTACTGGTCAACTTTTATCTGATGCTGGCGCTCAGGTCAGTATCGTTGAATTACCAGGCCCAGAAAAAGGTGTAGATGATTTGATTGTTGCACAGGGCGCGTCAGCTTTGAGGCAAGTGTTTATTGCATCTGTCCCCCTGAATGATTGGTGGGAGAAAAATCAGCCACCCGATTTACGCCTAACAGTCTTTCTGAAAAATGGTGAACAGATCCATCTTTATGAACAACTTGGTGATGGCACTGTTAATCTAAATCCGTCAAGAGAAAGTGTGGAAGAAGAACAGACAATTGCTCTTTTTGGAAAAACTCGTTCCAAGTTGTCAATCATACAACCAACAGACCTAATTACAACCCCAGAAAGTTCATCCCAAAATATAGGAGGGCAAGTAATAGATGCTGAAGTACTTGCCGATGAAAGTAAAGAAGAAGTTGCTCCTGCTCAAAACGCTTCTCTACCTTTAAAGGAGGTATCGGTTCACTCCTTTGATTCTTGGGCAAGAAGAGAACAGGTTAAACAATACCAGCAGAATTTTTTCAGAAAGCGTTTAGAAGCTAGAGAAAATAAGGAAATTGCTTCTGTAGCTTATGCCCTTGTGAAGAATTATGGTGTTGAAAAAGATGGTAATTTAGTTTATCAGGCTGATGCTTTTACTATCATAAAATCCGGCAATAATTATAGTATTCATCGCCGCGCTGACGAAACCTTGGCACTAATGCAATTTTATGCCGATAAATGGGGAGCTATCACTCTGTCTGAGCAACCTAAAGATATGTTTCCAATCGAAAGGCAGGAGTTTTTGTTAGTTGCTGATTATCTCAAAAGTGGCAAACAACTACCTTCAGTCGATGAAGACCCCAGGAAGATTGCTAATACCCTTGGTTCACTCTCCCTTAATGGTACGCACACAATTTTAGAGAGCTTTAAAACTTCTGAAATCTTGCAAATCCTCACTCAAACTCTCAAAAGGACTGGTTGTGATGATTTGGAGTTGGGCAATTACCGTATTCTCTACCATAAAAGTCAACTTGATACTACATCTACTCTGCAACTTCTGAAAACTGAACATACGGGTGCTACAAGAGTTGCTGCCAGCTTTGAATTCAGCAGAACAGATTCAGGTATGACACATCAACTTAAGACTCTTGCTATTACTGAACAAGACATAGCTAAACTCAGATTACTTGCTCAAAAGTTGGATATTCAACAACCTGCCAAGGAAGCAACTGCCAATCCTCATGCTACCCGTGATATGGAAGTGCCTATTCACCCGAAAATTGCTAAACTTTGGCAAGACTTAGAAAATAGGCAACAAAAAAGTAATTCTGTTCCTTACACAGCAGCACAGGTTGAACAAAATTTTCTTTCCCCGGACTCTACGTTTGACCTAGCTAGCAGCTCTCAAGATATCAATTTGCAGCCAGCCAATACAGTAGTAGCTAAACCAATCAAAAAAACATCTACTTCTCAACATCAATTAAGCAAATCTGACATCGAGAGCATTCCTCTACCCCTTCATCCTTTGCTTGGTCAATACTGGCAAGAGCTAGAAGATAATCATCGATGGGCTGATATCGCAAAACAGGAAAATGCCGAATTTCGTTTAAAGATTCAATCCAATGGCAAACTCTCCATTGGCGAACAACGCGAACTTTATCATAAAATTCAGGTTCAAGCTCAGACTGAAATTCGCCAACAACAAAGAACCAATCTCGTACTTCCACCTTTAAGCGAAATTACTCATGATTTGCGACAACAAATAAATCAACAACCTGATTCACAACATCTTACTGATTCTTCTAACTCTATTCGTAATACTCTCTTGCCCGTTCACCCGTTAATTGCTAAACCTTGGCAAGATTTAGAAACTACTGGCTTATGGGCGGGAGTCGCAGCGCAAGGTAATTATCCATTACAAGAGAAACTTAAACATACTGGCAAACTTACCCTTGGTGAGCAACGTGAACTTTACCATAAACTTTTAATTCATAGTGTTGTTGAGCAATGCCGCAAAGGATTAACTGATATTTCCCTTCCCCCACTAAACGAAATTATCCAAGATTTGATGTCTGCCCGTAGTGAAGTCATTCATAACACCTACACCCCAAAAGTTGAAGTACATTCCCAAAAACCTCAACAACCACATCATAAGGCTCAATCTAATTCTGCTGAAAATGAACTGTAAACTACATTAGCCATGTATTCTAACCAATCATCTAATTCACTTCAAGAAACAGTCAGCAATATCAATCGTGACAGTGGCATTTCTAACAACATGATGGCTTACAGACTAGCACTCTTTCTGGAGAAACATCCACCGTCGTTACAATCAACCACCACATTGGATGCATCTGAGCGAGAAAATCTCCAGTCAGAACTGAGAACAACCTTATCTCAAAATCTTCAAAATATTGAAAACTACAGACAAAATCTCAAACAGAAATATTACACAGAGTATTTAGAGAAATTTGCTGTAACCCAACAGTCATCTGTTATATCTCAACCAGATAACTCAGCAAGAGTTGAAAACTTAATTGCCCAGAAGAAGAATACATTCCTCCAACAGATATTTGAATCGGGAGTGCAAAAACTACCTTTAGGTCAAAGGGTCAGCAAAGAGGAAAATGAGCAGCGAACAGGGAGTCAGGCACAAAACAATATAAATAAATCTAGAGGAAACAATGTCTCACCAGCTATTGATATTGCTGAAAAATCTCTTATTAAAGCAGTCATGAGAACTGTCATGACAATGGGCAAGGATACTGAACAAGGACGCATCTATGAAGGGATAGCCTACAGATTGCAACTGTTTATTAAAGAAGGAATGCAACTTCTCAGCGTTCACAGAAAAACTGGTAATCCCGAAACAGCTTTTACAGCTTATAAAGATGACTCTAATGAGTTTCAAATTACACAAAACAACCTTTCATACTCAGAGACTAATCGACTCATTGCCTTTGATAAACAGCAAACAGCACAACAGCTTACATCTCAGCCTAATCATATTGATAAAGATAACAGCACTGAGCTTGGTGACTAAGCCCCTTTCCCCTTTGGGGATTGTGGGAGGTGTCGGGAGTTAGTCGAGTAACCAATCATCTGGATGGGTAATCATTTTGACTAATTCACTAAGAGCTTGATTATAACGAGCGCAGAGTTCTCTTGCTTGTTTAGATGTAAGGTACTGGCATTTCACCACAAACTTTAACCAAACTTCACCCCCCCACACTTTCCACACCCATTTTTGACTAGCTAAAATAACCAGCCAATCTACCCAAGAAAAAACCACTAATCAATAAATAACGCTTTGTCCGCCTCTCTATTCTTGAGAAGGGGGCAATTATTGTTCCCAACATTATGTAAAAGCTCGTCTCCATTAGATTGCTACTAAATCTGAGCGTTGCCGCAATCATCAAACCTATAAATATCAGCCATTCCACCATCAATTCAATTTTATCCCAGAGTTTTTGGTCGTATAAATAGCGCATCTGATAATTCTCTAGTTTTAGACAATCTACTTAATCTAATTTCATCATCTCCAAAAACTTCTTAGCTTTTACTTTGATTTTACCGAAATTCTAAACTTTTTTTAATATCGCACTATCGTCAAGATTTACTTAAGTAAATATGTTATAAATGTTTTATGTTCCTGTAATCGAAGTAATCAAGATGATTCGATTAGTAATTATTGAAAATGAAGCTCTAAGTCGGCTCGGAATTAAATCAGTTGTTAATCAAGAGCAAGACTTTGAAATGTGTGGGGAAGCTGATAACGGAACTGAAGGGATGAGGCTTGTTGAAGAACTTAAGCCTGATATTGTTTTGCTCGATATTGCTTTGCCAGATATTAGTGGTTTGGATCTCATCTATAATATTAAGACGAGGACGGATAGTAAAGTCATTGTTCTCACTTATCACTCCAGTCAAGATGTAGTTAATTCTGCCTTCCAAAATGGGGCTGATTCCTACATTCTTAAGAAGATGGATCTGCAATTAATTAAACACGCTATCAATACTACTTATCAAAATAGTTCTTTCATTGACCCAGAGATTGCTAAAAGATTTTTTAGAAACTTCGCTTCTGGCAACACAAAAATTAAGGGTAAAAGATACAGAGAAACCCTTACTGCTACAGAAGCCCAAATTCTCAACTTAATTGCCCGTGGTTTTTCTAATAAAGAGATCGCCGAAAAACTCTTTATTACAGTCAGTACAGTTAAGGGACACACCAGCCATCTTTTTTCCAAGTTAGGAGTTAGAGGTCGTGTTAACGCGATCATTATGGCTAGAGAACTTGGCTATTTAGAAACAGAAACCTCTAGAGTTAGTTAAGCTACTTTTTGGGTTTGGTTTTCTTAAGCTGAATCAAGCAATATCCTTGTAATCGGTTTTCTTGTTGACAGGCTGCTACGGCTGATTGGTTGGACAACAATAACTGGTACATTTGTTTTCCTTCGCTTGATTTTGCCCACTGCAAAATCTTCATCTCATTGGCTGACACTACAACTGACTGAGTTCCACCCAAATTTGAGACAACATTCCAAGTTGTCAGCGAACCTAGAAGCGCTCCTACCGCCATTACTCCTGTGCATATCCCTGATATAGACCAAAGTTTCCACCAACTCAAACCTTTGAATGAGCTATTTAAGGTCGATGGTGTTACATGCTTCATTTCATCACGCACAGCTTTTGATACTACTGTATAGTGCATCGACTGAGCCGCTTTGCTAGTGGATTCTAATTTCTGATCAATCATTACTGCCCAAGCTTCTACCATTGCCTCCATTCGTGCTTGCAGGTCAATCATTGTTTCTTCGTTTCTGCCTAATGTTGCCATCAACTTAAACATCGGGTCATCTTCGGCTATTCCTAATTCATGGGATATTTGAGCTATGCGTTGTTGTTCTGCTTCCGAATATCCTTGTAAAATTTGTTCTGTTCTCATTTTTTAATCCTAAATATTCAATTGCTTTATCATTATTTAAAATCGAATCGTAAAAGTTTTTAATCCAGTGGTAAATGTAAGTCCGGTAAACCACATAAATTGACTTATCTCTACAAGCTAGTGAGTAAGGTTTTCCCGTTCTCTCCAATCTTTCGTAATGGTCACGATGTAACGCTGGCAAGAATATCTCAGTCCCACCCATTCTTTGTACCTTATCCTGCATTGATTGCTGATACTCTCCAAATCTCGTATCAAAATGCTGATTTTTTACTACTACATAGTTAGCATTATCAGTAGCAAACTCTCCCAAAGTTTTCAGGTAAGCTACACAATCTCTTCTGTGCGAAATTGGTTGCAAAAAAGTTAGTTTCCATTGATATGTAATTAAGAGATCGAACAGATCCGAACCCACAATATACTGACAGAGCTTATCTACATATTGCCCTGGCATATCAACAATAATTATATCTAATTCATTTTTGATAAAATTATCTAAAATTTTATCCGTACCTCCATTAAAAAAGTCTAAGCTTTCAATTGCCACTAAATTTTCATAAGCTTTTAATCTCTCACGATTGTCATGGTCGTAGACCTGAATTTTTCTTCCTTGAACTTGAAACCAATCAATTAATAGTTTCGTAACTGTAGACTTCCCTACACGAGAGTCACCTACAGTCATAATCATTCGCTTAGGAGAGTTCAACATTATTTAAACCTAACGACTCTTTTACTGCTTCAATCTCTTCTTTGAAAGTTCTTAACCAACTTGTGACTCTACCTTTAACCGAAGGTAAATCTGTTTGCTCCATCCCTTGCCTAAAAGTCATGTTATTTTCATCCAGATAATCATAACTACGTTCTATTAGTTCTGGCATTTTAATGTCAGAAAATGGGCTTTTTTGCGATTTTAGTTGCTCCTTAATTTTCTCAACTTCGGGAGAGTTTTCGTATCTTGTAAATTCATCAGGCTCTCCAAAAAATAAGTTCTTTACTACTATGTAATCTACTTGATTTCCACAAAAGCTATGCAAATCTATTAGTTGATTTATAGAATCGATAACGCGGCTAATAACTACTACCATAGTCACGCGGATATTGTAATGTTTTTCGGCTGTTTCCAGGAAAGTCATTTCTTCTACAAATTTCCGCAATATTCTTCTGGACTGTGGTGGTAATTCTAGTAAAAATAAAGATTCTGGCTGGATTATTTCACCATCTCCTACTGGCTTGGGATTTGCTTTTGTTTTCATTTCATCAAAGAACTGATCTATATTGCCTGTTTTAAAAATATCAAGTGGTTCTATATGGCAATGCTGACCATAAAATCTTAATAATTGAGAATTGGAGCTATCAGCATCAAAGCCGATAAATCTTTGTCCTTTATCCAAATATGTTTGCACTAATCCCCTTGCAAAAGTAGACTTACCTACACCACCCTTATCTCCAGTTACTATCACTAATCTCTTTTTGGTTATTTGCTCAATTGATCCTTCGTTCGCCTTGTCTTCTGAACCATTATTCATAGGTTCGATACTATCTGTCACTTTCTTTCTCCTCATAATTATTAGTGGTCAAAAACTATAGGTTTAGGGGTGTAGGTGAATGGCACGCTTGATAACGTGAAACCTTGCCGTTAGCAGGTGTGGGAGGGAAAGAATCTATATTCTCCATACTCCCCAAATTAGTCCCCTGAGAAACATTCCAGTATTTGAAAGTAAAATATTTCTAAATATCTTTGTTTGCTAAACTCTGCTAAATTATCCGTAATTGATTTAAAGGTTTGGAGAATTAAACCCTGCTCTATAATCTTCATTAGCTCATAATTGCTATTTAACTTTAAAGACTTATATATATAAAAATCTAATTCTTGAGCTATTAATAAATTCGGAGCTAACGCTACCAAGCTACTATACAGTTCTTCGTAATTTATAATTTCCGATAAAACTAGTTTTACCAATTCTAAATATTGCTGCCTGAAGGATAATTCTTGATAATTACTAGTTCCCGGACAATTAGCAGCCAGAGGAATTTTCTTATAAATCAATTTTAAATATAATTCAATAACTTCTATTTCTACTTCCCATATCTTCTGTCCCTTTGAATACAGGTAGTTTATTAAAGAATCTCTCTTCGGAAAAATAATTCCTGAAGTTATATGCTTAATGTTAGTTTCTATATTCAAATTTGTCTGTTTTCTAAAAATTGGTACTATTTGGCTCCTTATCCATTGCATAAATTGCCTAACCACATCAGCTTTTACTATACCTGTCAATGAATGAATCCCCAAGGCATTCAAAGTATTAACGACGACTATTTTTTGATTCATCATCACTTGTCGCTGATTTGTTTTCGCATCTATTAATATTACTTTTCCATCGTTCAGGGCTGGAGCAATTATTTGGAATACATCAACCGCAAACAACTCTAATCCACTCGGAGCATCTATCACTCGTACTATATTGTTTGAGAAATGCTCAAATTCCCAAAACTGCCAAACTTCTACCATCGTTTTATGGCTCAGAACGATATTACTATCCCATATCTGCCAATCACAAAGGAATCGATAAAGGTACGGAAATAATCAGTACTTTCGTATCTTGATTTTTTACTTCTCTTTGTTATATATTTCTAGTTTTACTTTTTTTAATTTAAAGGGTAGGGTGAATGGCACTGCGCTATCACTGCCGCAACGCTTATGCTGACGCTTTACAATCACAAAACATAATTACGGATTACGAATTATTTAAAGCTCCATTTCCTGATTTTGATGCCGTTGTTGTTGTTGTTGTAATTTCTGCGAGAGATTGACCAGTTCTTGGTTCCAATCTCTCGCAAAACATTTATTTCTTTTAGCCTGTGGCAGCAATTGTTTAATAGCCCGTGCATTTGCATGTCCAAGTTCCGAAGAATCAAATGCTACCTGTACATTAGGAATATGCTGCAATTGCTCAACAGGCAAGGTGTTGGGGCGATCTATTGCCAGGAAGAGCGTTCTTTTGAGCGGTACGTCGCCCTTGACTTGATATTCCAGCATGGCAAAAGAGATGGTATCAATGGGGGATTTACACAGCACTAACCTTTCTGCTGGATCTGTTGGCTGTCCACCTAAGTGAAAGTAAAACCAGCCCTCACGCCGCTTAGTCCCTTTCTCGTAACCTTTGAAAGTGTTGTTCTCGCCCCGTGTCCCCCGCAGGAATGCTCCTATTGCCTGGGGTTCTTCGCCAAGATTCCGCATGACGAACACAGCGTTTTGTTGTTCATCAGCGTAGACAAGCCCTCGGTTATGGAGAACCTGCACAAAGTTTTCAGGTATTCCTCGTTTTTGAGTCAGGTAATGCTCAACTGCAAGCCATTTGGTTTTATCCTCAACGGGTGGCTTAAAGAGGGTTCGCGGTTCTAACTGTATAATCTCAGCAGCCACTTGATAACTTTTTGCGATCGCTGCCCCAATAGCCCCAGCTTCACCAAATCGCTCATGCAACCAGACGACCGCCTGCCGTAGATTGCAATTGTTAACGTGCATCACCAAGTCAATCGCACCACAGCCGCCTTTCTGCTGTTCGGATGCAAAGTCGTAGAATTTGGGCCCATCTATATTAATGATGTGTCCGTGACCCTTCCATTTTCCTTGGCTATTGTGTAGCCCCAACTCCCAAACCACATCTTCCAAGGGCAAATCGCGCAGTTGTTGAGTTTGAGATTCTAACAATTGCACCCGTTTTTCTAATTGCTGTCGCTCTTTTTCACTATCTCTAGCCCGTTGCTCTGCACGGAACAATCGCTCTGCCATAAAGGAGCGATCAGCCAGTTGGTGATTAATGGCTTGGAACTGGTCATCAGACTGAATCCTGGCAACGTAATTCCTGGCTGATTCAAATGGTGTGGGTGCTAATTGGTTATTTGTAATGACTGCGGTGAGTGGTTCACTGTTAACGGCTTGGTAATATTCTTTGACTTTGGTGTGGGTTGCTTTGCTGCCCTTTACCCCACGTTCAATGCCCAAAGGAGCGAGTGCAGCAGCATAACTATCTTGGAGTTTGGATAACTTAATTCTTCCCTGTCCACCTCTGCCGCCAAACATCGCGTCATGACTGACTCTCCCGGTTTTATCGTTCAATGGCACGATGTAGGCGTGAATGTGTGGGGTACTTTCATCTAGGTGAAGCTCTGCCCTGACGCATTTTGATCCATAGTTTTGATCTATCCAGTCACGAGATGCGATCGCCCATTCCTGCATCAGTGAATCAGACCACTGCCCCGACAGAGATGGATCACCAGGGCGGAAATATTCAGGCGATGCCGAGAGAAACATTTCGGTGCATAACACTGCATCATGCCGAGGGCGATGCAGTAGCGTAGAGATTTTTTCTTTGACTATTTCCTCTAGGGCGCGATCATCTTCTCCCCCAATCAACCGGACATTCTCTCTAGTTGGATCTGCGTTGGGTGTTTCTCTATTCCTGGTAACATGGTCATCACTTCCGGCAACGTTACCAAATGTTTTTAGTTTCTCTATTCTGAGAATTGTTAGTGGCGACATAAAAGTTTTATGCTACAAATGCAGTGCGTTGTAGTACTCAAAAACCCTCCAAGTGAACTGCTGTTTCATGTCATGAGCGCAGCGAGAGATGGCGCAGCCACCCGCAGGGCATGAAACCATAGTGAGTATGGTTACTTTATTCTCTAAGCGAAGAATTGTTGAGGGCAAAAAATAGCAATTTCCTGCGCTAAGTTGTGGCATAGTCTAAGGATAGTCCAGGCATAGTCCAAGGAACTTACTTTCTTGAAAAAACTGATTAAGAGTGCTTAGTCTAGGCATAGTCTAGGAATAGTTCAAACTTAGTCTAGGCATAGTCTGGAGAAAATGTAGTTTGGTATACAATTTCCTGATTCAAAATCCACTAATTACATAGATTTAGGGGAGATTGTAACTCAGTTTTTAAAACAGAAAAAATCGATTAGACTTTAATAAGTGATTCTGCATTTTGATTTTCTGCAAGTAAAAAACCGAAGCAACGCGGCTGTAAATGTACAGAAACTTTTGCATGAAAAAAAAATGGAACAGAACCAACAAGTCTTTTTTTCAATTAGGCGAAGGTTAGGCACTATTGATGGACAGATAATTAATTATCTCCACTCTAGACCCTTCGATTTAGGGAACCTACCTGAAATAGTAATGTTGACCCTGCTTGAATATTGGTCGCCCTTTGCCATATCTGCTGATGGAGTGGATGGTGAAGAACTCAGGCAGAGGGCAATTTGGTCAATTAAAAAATTAGAAGCACAAGCGGCTTTGATTCGTGAAATTTTTCTGTCATCTCATGTCCAAACTGCTGTGACTGCGAACAACGCTGAAGTTGGCGATAGTGCAGATGGTCAAAGGCTGGTGTCCACCATTAATGATGAGAATGACCAAACCTTGGATGAGGACATTGATGATTTGGCAGAACTAGTTCTGCCAGAAGAAATAAAGCAGATTAACAGCTTGTTTAATGTCGAGTAATAGTTGAGAAAAATTCATGAATACGTCGAAAAGAGAGATTGCACCCGTTTACACAAGGGTAGCTGTGTCCATTGATTTAGGTGGGAGTCAGAGCAAGGTAATTGTTCAGATATATCCTTCGGGTGTGCCGATAGTAATAGCAATGGAGCCAGAAATTGCAGATGTGGGAAAAAACTCAATTACTCAGTTGTCAGGAGACTGTACTTGGGTAGGAATAGATGATGAGTATTATGTCTTGGGCGCTCTAGCTAAAAATACTTTTGCTGGCACACCAGCGCTCAGGGATCTGAAATATCACTATGCTTTACCAAAAATAGCGGGATTATTATGGAAAATTTGTCTTCAATTGGGCTTGAGTAATGGTGTTGATGCTTCCGTGCAATTATTGCTACCACCAGGAGAAATGTCGGACGGTAAAGATTTGGGTAAGAAGCTGTCGGCAGCGTTGAGAAAAGGAATTGCCACACCTACAGGCAAGTTAAAACTTAAGCTACATAATTTTTACGTGGCTCCAGAGGGGAGTGGGATTATGGCTTACCGTAGTCGGGCTTTGGGGGCATTATTTGGGCAAAAAAGTATTGGTTTGTTGATGTTGGGCTACCGGAATGCTAGTTTTTTTGTTTCGGCTAAAGGTAATCAAGCAAAGGCTGAATCTACAGAGTTGGGGATGAATTGGTTAGTGCAGCAATTTGTGGAGCGTACTGCTGTTGGGCTAGCAAAAGATGATTTACGTATACCAAAAGCTTTAGTGTCAGCAAGCTTGGGCAACGTGAATGCATTACAGTCGTTATCACGCAAAGCCACATCTGCTGGAGTTGAATCTGATTTAAAGTTGTTTAACTCAGTTTTACTAGATGTCCGTGGTGATTACTGTCGAGCCTTAATTCGCTGGATTAGAAATATTGCCGTATTGGATGAAGTTATCATTTGCGGCGGGACTGCTGAGTTTGTGCATAAGGAATTAACTCAACATTTTGAAAAAGAGGGCATACCTATTGTTTGGAATGGCAACGTCGAGATGCCTAAGTATCTCGATACCCTCTCTCTAGGTAGCCGAGTTACTGATGTCTGGACTGCACACATTACCTATATCAAGATGTTAGACTACAATTTTGGCTACCAACGTAAAACTGATTTGGTTCCAGACTATCATCAATCCCCACCTGTAAAAAATTCCACCCCACCTAAAGAAGTTTGGGAGAAAAACGGGTTTTTGACCATGCACCCTGGTGTTTAAAGCCCTAATTTGAAAGTGATTGCCTATACGTAGATTCTCTGCGGCTTGCTCCCAGGCGATCGCTTTCAAATTTGCACACTATACAAATGCTGGTGCGCGGTTATTAGCTATATTGTTATACATTCTAGTAAGTTCCTGTAGACGCTCAACTTGATATGATTCAAGTGAGTAAAAAGAAGCTGATTTGATTATTTGTTTGAGTTCTTCTGCCCACTGTCTATAAGTTGAAGTGCCAATAGTCCCTTCAGACGATTGAATATAATTAACTAAAACTTGAGGATTGACTTTAAATGTACTAACTCCATATTTTTTAGCACATTGGAGTAAGAATTCATAGTCAGCAAATATTCGGTGGCAAGGATTCCATTTTAAAGCATGATTACGGTAATGAATGAATCCATTGCTATCAAAAATTTCTTGTTGACTAATGAATTTATCAAGTGTGCAGTTTGGGTTACTGGGAGAAAGAAAAGTTTTACTCATACGTATAGTTTTACCTTGACAAATAACATCACGGCGACGATTTTGTACAACCATACTATATTTAATGAAGTTTTGTTGTTTAAAAAATTGCTTTACCATAGCTATAAACTCTGGCTCAAAGCTATTGTCATCGTCCAGATAAGCAATTAATTCTCCAGTTGCTATATCTAATCCTTTATTGCGTGCATGGCATAGTCCAAAGCCAATGGAAAGGTGTTCTATTTCTTCATAAACTATATGAAATGGAGCGGCAGATTTAGTAACAAGTTCTTTAGTTTGTTGGTTGCCCCCATCGTTAATGATTACCCATTCAAAATTGTGATCGGTTTGATTAAGTAAGCTTTTCAGTGCAATTGTGCTTAATTTTTCAGGTCTATTATAGGTAGCGGTAATGATTGAAATTTTCATATTTCTCTTTCTATATCTGTTTGTTGTTCTTGTCTTTAAAAAAAAACTTTTGTATTTTTAGCCAGTTACTTTTATCTTCTTGCTAACTGTTGTATTATCTGCTGGAGTGCGACAAAAATAGAAACTATTTTCTTGACAATGCACAAATGCAGACTCTACATCTGACTATTCACACGATTCCGATTCAGCAATGCACTGTTGAAAAAACTCCTTTCAGTATTGGTAGCGATAAATACAATGACTTGGTAATTCCTGATAACAGCGTAGATAAAGGACACGCTAAGATTGCGTTTAAAGAAGGTCAGTATTATTTGCTAGATGAAGGTAGTACCAATGGCACACGGGTGGCAGGGATTCGGCTAGAAGCATATCGATTCCGAGCTTTAACAGACGGGAATCTTATAGAGCTTGGTTCGGTGATCGTAGAAATCAAAATTAGCTCCCCTGCACCAGCCAAAATTCCAATATTTAACGCAAGGCAACGTCAAACTCTCTCAATTGAACGCATGAGATTAGATGCAATCAATTTAAAAAAATCTAGCAGCCCAATATTAGGTACAACTCTGCTCAACGATATTTCTGTATCTTTCTTTCCGCAAGAGTTTGTCGTTATTGCTGGGGTAAGCGGTGGCGGGAAGTCAACTCTCATGGACGCACTCAACGGACAACGCCGCGCTAGAGGTAAAGTACTTGTTAACGGCTGCGACCTCTACAAGAATTTCAACGCTTTCAAAAATAAAATTGGCTATGTGCCGCAAGACGATATCGTTCATTCAGAACTGACTGTGGGGGAAGCACTTAACTATGCTGCTCATCTCCGTCTGCCTTCAGCATCGCCATCAAAAAGGCAGCAACGCATACAAGAAGTACTTGAACAACTGCAACTTACTGGGCGCAAGAATGTCTCTATTGGGCGACTTAGTGGTGGGCAGCGCAAACGTGTAAGTATTGGGGTAGAACTAATCAGCAATCCCAGCATATTTTTTCTGGATGAGGCAACTTCAGGACTTGATCCTGGCACAGAATTACAAATCATGCACCTGCTGCGGAATTTAGCAGATGCTGGAAGCATAGTAATATTGATTACTCATGCTACCAAAAATGTGGCGATCGCTGACATGGTAGTTTTTCTGGCTAAGGGGGGCAGACTTGCTTATGTTGGCCCTCCGAAGTTAGCCTTTAGCTATTTCAAAGTCAAAGATTTTGATTCAATTTATGCCAGAGTTGAACACCAGTTGTCACCATCAGAATGGGAGCAGGGATTTAAGTCTTACGCTTTCTACAAAAAGTTTGTCGGTGAACGCCAAAAGACCATTCCCCAAAACTCAATTAAGCCCGTACTAGTTAAGCCGGATTTTCTCCAACAATGGGGGGTGTTATGCCGCCGTAACTTGGCTATTCTGCTCAAGAACAAAATCAGTTTAGCGTTAATGCTTCTAGGAGCGCCGATTTTAGGTTCATTGAATTTTGCACTGTGGAAGCCTGACTTATTTAACACTAAGATTGGCAATGCAGGACAGGCAATTACAATGCTGTTTGTCACAGTCATCATGGCTGTAATGTCTGGAGCGCTAGCTACGATGTCGGAGATTGCGAAGGAAACTGCCATTTATCGCCGTGAGCGTAGTGCCGGACTAGGGATAGTTCCTTATATAGCATCCAAGTTTCAATTAGCATT
Source organism: Nostoc sp. CALU 546 (assembly GCF_048836525.1). NCBI lineage: Bacteria > Bacillati > Cyanobacteriota > Cyanophyceae > Nostocales > Nostocaceae > Nostoc > Nostoc sp. CALU 546. The sequence goes on along the minus strand of NZ_JAWJTF010000079.1, from coordinate 4,577 downwards.
CTTGCTAGCACTTTATCAATCAGCAATACTTTTAGTTTGCATGACCACGGCGGTGAAATTAAATGTTGATAACAGTACTTTGACTCTCATGTACCTCAGCCTTTTCCTCGCTTCTTTTGGGAGTATGATTTTAGGACTGTTAATTTCTGCGATTGCACCAAGTCAAAGTGTTGCTCCTCTGCTAACAATTCTTGTGCTGGTTCCTCAAGTCGTCTTTGGAGGTGGCATTCTCCCAGCGAACGAATTCAACTCTGTGGGCAAAACATTTAACCAGATGATGTTGACTAAATATCCCTTTGAATCTCTAGTATCCCTGAGTGGACTTGGCGCAGATGTGACCAAAGACTCGTGCTGGCAGAAAACTGAGCAGCAAAGGAAAGCGTTATCAGAAAAACAATCCCTTGGCTGTAAATGTTATGGGGTGAGTGTGTTTAAAAAGTGCAAATTTCCTGGGATTGGTAAACTAAAAAGGTCATCGGTTTTAAATGCTGATTTATTAAAGGTACGTTTGCTGATTCAGGGAGTTTTTGATAGCTATGGAAACACTTTTAAAATTGATTTGACAGAAAATCTATTTTCCATGTTGAGATTAATTGTTTTATTAATGATGTTAATTCTCCTAGCCCAATTTCTCAAAGGTTAGCAAGGAAAATACTTATAGCTAAAAGGTCGCTCACTCCAACGACATCTTGCAAAAGTAACTTTTGCTTTCCGATTGGGGTGCATATTTGCATGTAAAAGGGAAAGGGGAATTGAAGAGGGGTAAAGGTTAATTTCGTTCCTTTCCCCATTCCTCTTTAACCCTTTCCCTAGCCGTCCGCAACCCCATTCCCTATACCAAGAAGTCTCAAGTAGGCTGTACGCCATCTCTAACACCCAGAAGAAAGTATTTGATTAATTCTCAAAGTAAAATACTGAATTAGAGCTTTAGCATAAATAGACTTATTTTTCTACAGACAAGAGTACGGTTTTTTTCCGTACTCTTGTCGATTGATTTTTTGAGAGCAGAAAATATAAACTCTGCGGTGGGAGTAATTATAATTTCCATTTTTACTTGCAGAATCTGGTGTGGGGGAATATTCTTCTGCACCTTTCTCTACTTACTTTCATCTCAAATATCTCTTAAGGAAATCATGCAACAACTAAAATTACCAACCCACAACAACGGTACATACCCTCAAAAGTCAACAGACTCATTCACTATCCCTCAACAGAAAGAGCGACTAGAAAATCTGTTGTATCAGAAGGTTCAACAAGGGGAAGACATATCCCCTTGTATTGAAGCTCTCTATTATTTAGCTTCAAAGCAAACAACGGAAGACCAACTGCAAGTAATGTGGGCTGAAGTAATCAAAGAACGCTCGGCATTCAATTCACTGCAAAGAGTAATCATTACAGCCTTTGCCATTTTAGGAATGATTGCCTTTCTCAATGGGGCATTTCGCTCTGTTAAACCATCTGCGGCTGTTGTTAACCCACCTGCTGTTCAACCTCATTAAAAGGATTTTACCAAAAAGCTGAAAGCGTTATCAAACAACGCTTTCAGCTTATATTATTACTCACTGTGCATCGCTCCCACCTAAAATGCTGTGTCCTTGTCGAAAGGCAAACTGTCTTCTGGCTCAAAGTTACGCAGGTCTTGCTCCATCTGCTGACGACGTTGGACGTATGTTCTGCTGTTTCCAATCCTCCCTTGCATCAACCATTCACCAAAGTTGATGCCTTGTTCTACGTGTGAGGCAGACATTTTATTATAATGATCAACCTCCATTTTCTTACGCCACTCAAGCTGCTCTAGCGCACTTTCACTGATGCCAATTTTCTGAGCATATTCTACATATTCAGGTCTGAGAGAACCATCTGGGTTAAACTCCTTTTTTTCTTGTTCAGTGAAGAAATCGTAGGCTGTGTAGATTGGCCACGGTTCTGGATCAGTCTCGTCCAGGTGTTTCCACTCGTCATACTCTTCTTTTGCTCTACGAGCGTAGTCATCGACTGCTTCTGGATGTGCGCCAAGAGATAACTTTTGTTGTCTTACTTCATGTTTTAAAGTTCCATCTGCATTGAATTCTTCCTTATGCATATTTATCCAACGCTTAATTCTCGACATACAAACCTCTCAAGATATTAACCAAGTTTCATTAAATTCTTAAAATCATGACTCTGGAAATTAAACATTTTGATCCCAGGCTCAATCAATGGATTTATACAGATGAGCATAAAACTATTTTAACTGAAAAGCTCAGTAATACTTTACTGGAATTTTACTTTCCTGATAAAAAATTCTCATTTGGACATTCAGATGAATACAGTACAGACGAAGATTTAAAAAATCATCCAGATGGACAGATTTTACTATTATCTTCAAAAACTCGTTTACTTTATGGAGATAAAGAATGTTTAGAAATGATTCAAAAAATTTGTCCAGATAGTAAAGATCGTGGGGCTTATGGTTCCATCTTCCTTGGGGCTTGTAAAAATGCGATTCACGAAGAGCTAAACATTCTGGTAGTAGATGATTCTACTGATAACAGGGGTGAAAATGGAGGGATATTATCAAATGATTTGGCATATAAATTAGTTGGCGATTGTTATGGGCAGATTTCAACACAGCTTTATGACAAGCTAACCTTAAGAGAATCCCAAGTAGATAAAAGCTATCGTGTAATTCAGCATCGATTTGGTTGGGTGGATGGAGTTGGAGAAGATACTACTAAATATCGTTTTGGCAAAGGAACACTCCGACCATACAGACTAGATAAAATAGAATATGCAGATCCTAAGAACAAACTCAAAATAGACATAATTCTCCCCGTAAGCAGTTTTAAGGGAACAGACAAGGATAGACCCAAAGGCGCTACTAAACCGCAGATTAAGCCAGGATTATATCAGCAAAATATTTGGTTAGCTGAAAAAGCACAATCTCAACAAGGTCAGATGTCTATCTCCCAATTACTGGCATCTTTCCCCCAAGGAATTAAAGATTTTGCCGAGGAACTAGAGGTACAAGCCCAAAGATTAGCCTCTATTCAAGATGACCCGAGAATTGTTGCTGCTTACTATTGTGAAAGATACGAAAAACTTAGAGAATCATTGAGCCAAAATAAATTAAAAACATCAGATATTATCAATCAAGAAACAAATGTTAAAAACTTAAGGACAAATGATGACTTAGATGCAGATCAGGAGTTGGAGGATGAGAGTAGTAAAGGTAACTTCTTCATGTATAAACTCATTAAAGCTGATTTACTTGGGCATCAGCAGTTATTAGAAACTGAGAAGGTCAAACAGGAATTAAGTCGGTTTGTACAAAGTGAGTGGCGAGATATTGCTGTTGGGAAAACGCTTACTTTTGACCGAGGGATGATTATTCCCTCCAAGGAACTCAAAAATGGTGAAATTTGTGTCTCTTGGCTCGATGAGCAAGAAAAAATTCTTAACTTCCGTTCTCCTTTCCTCAACTCTAATGGTTTGTGTGTTTCTACTAATAAATACGTTTTAGACCGTGTTGCTCCAGATGGTAAATCTTTGCAAGGCATAATTGTAGTCAATGACGAAGACCACAAGCGCATACAGCAAAGAATCACAGAGCTAGAAGCACGAGGAATCAATGCTGATTTTATCGACCCAGCAGAAACCGAATCAGAACGCCAAGCACGAGACTACGATGGTGACTGCATTGGTGTAGCAAGAGCTAGCTTATATCCTAATCTGACAGCAGAGGCAGAGCGAAGAAATCTTCCCCAGAACGCCTATTCGCCCACGGTTAAGCTCAAAAAACAATCATTTTATTTGGAAGATGGAACCCAACCCCCATTTGAAAAAATCGCTATCCACATGAGCGATAGCATCAGCGTGGGCATAATCAACAATCAAGTGACAGCACTGGAAGCATTAGAATCAGAAATCGAGGTACTTAAAACTTACGGTACTTTTGAGCAGAAATCAAATTATTTAGACCAAGTTTCTAACCATTACGAAACCCTGTTTAAGCAAGAACGCCAGAAAGATCCAAAGTTAATTCGAGAAGAATACAAGCCTTATATGCAAGGGGTTGTTGAAATTGCTCATTCTCAAAGAACTCCCGAAATTATCCAGCAAGCAATGGACATTAACCGTCAAATGTACCGGAGCATGATTGAAGAAGGATGTTATCAAAACCAAATAGCGGTTGATTTATTCAAAAGTGCTAAAAAACCTGAGATGGATAAAATCCGGGAAAACAGCCGCTACTTGTATCGTGATGTTAATTATATTAAAGATAAGAAATTAAAAACAGTTTATTTAAGTACAGGGATAACACCAAAAGGTTACTCACCAGTAGAATTATTAATTAGCCAAACCAATAAATATTTCCAAGAATCACAGTTAGAATCGCGTCCTATCGTCCAGTTTAAAGACTTATTCAAAGGAGTAGAATTTACACCACAACAAAAATTTGCAGCGATCGCTGCCAAGTACGAGTTTGATCGGAAATTCAACGCAGCGGTTCGTGCCTCAAGGCGGCGAGAAACAGAGTCTGGCCCTAGCGCAATTGTTCAAACAGATTCAGGAAGGCAACTCGAAATTACCAACCT
>NZ_JAWJTF010000280.1:0-2666 GCF_048836525.1 Nostoc sp. CALU 546 | reverse complement strand
TGTTGACTAGTGAGGAAAGAGCCGATCGCTTGACTACTCAATTGCGATCGCTCGGCGTTGAACCAGAAGCCTAATATTTTTGGATTGTGGCATACACACAAAAAGCACTATCTGAGCCACACAATTGATTGCAAGGCTGATATAGCAGAGGTTTTAGTTATTTCATTTTTTCAAAACTACATGGAAGGAATTTAAATACCCAGTAATGGTTTTAGCTAATGTCTTCTGCTGTTTTTTTGTAGTTATTGCCATTACTTGATATAATCTCCCTTCAGCAACATACATTCTACTTTTAGTGATTTTCCCTCCAGAATTGATGTACTCAATTTCTTTGCCAGGATGATTATTGGAACTACGAATGTTTCGTTGACTAATTAAATTACTTTTCGTAGTCTTTAAAGCCATATCCCGTGCATTATTAAGTACAGCTTGGGGGTCAGCCATTTCACCGTAACTATAAGGAAAATCATTGTAAGCAACTATGTATGCTACTTGCTGTTTTGGTGGTTCAGCGACAAATATTTCTAAGTTAATTTCCCCCATATAAGTTTTTTGAGATTGGGTATTTCTGTTGGGGCTTCCCGGCATCAAAATACTAAAGCGTCCATCTGGAGGGGTGTATAACTTCCATTGTGGCTGCACGGGTTTAGTGACGGTTGCTTTGACAACAGCCACCGGGGGTTTGGGTTGACGCGCTTCCACGAGAATAGAACCACCACAGACAAAGGTGGCGGCGATTAATGGCAACAGACTTTTCATTGTCATATTTTTTGCCTTTTGAGATGCTGATCTCACTGATGATGCCAGCTGTTATAACCTAGCAGCACATAAAGCAGCACCTATTAGCCCCACTTGCGGATTGAGAATAATATACACGGGTATCTCTTCAAGGAGGCGGCGCATCCTGCCTTTTTGAGTGAAGTTTAATAAGAAACCGCTGTTTTCAATTAATGGTAAGATTTTGGGTGCAATTCCACCAGCGATGTATAAGCCACCATAAGGTAAGAGTTTCAGGGCGAGATTGCCGGCTTCTGCACCATAAGCGTCTATAAATAATTGCAAGGTTTGTTCACAGAGGCGATCGCGTTTTTGTAGTGCAGCTGTACCAATAGCAGCACCAGGATCGACACTTTTCTCTTCTTGTCCCGCTTCTTGTTCCCAAGTTCTCACAACTTGGGCAATATCTGGAGATTCGGCGGCAAATTTGCGATCGCGCAGAAATTGGTAAATTGCCACAATCCCCATTCCAGAAACCACGCGTTCCACAGAAATGCGCTGGATATCATGTTTACCCAGCAGGTATTTCAACAGTTGAAACTCAATCTCGTTCCGAGGGGCAAAGTCAGCGTGTCCACCTTCTGAGGGAAAGACTTGATAGTAGTTTCCCTGTTTAATTAAAAATCCTTGTCCTAAGCCAGTACCAGCACCAATAATTCCAATCGGGGCTTCTGGTTGAGATTTGCCAACTTGCAACGTCAGTAAGTCTTGTTTTTGTAAACCTAAAATGCCATAGCCAACTGCGGCGAAGTCGTTAATCAAAGAAATTTGGGGGATACCCAATTCTTGTTGTAGACGTTCAGTATCCAGGAACCAGACTAAATTGGTTAGTTTGGCAGTATTTTTGACAATAGGCCCTGCGATCGCAAAACAGGCCTTTTCTGGTGTGGGTGTATTAGCTTTGACCAAAAACTGCTGCACTATGGGCACTAAATCGGGAAAATCAGCACTGTGGTAACTTTCCTGATAAATAGTATGTAAAACTGGTGAATCTGATGTTTCAACCAATCGCAGAATAGTTTTCGTACCGCCGATGTCTCCTGCTAGTAACAATGTCATAGAACTTATTCGCGGATTAATTACTTTATTTGTAGGATATACCCAACCTAGCAGAAGCTATGAACACAAATCCCTATTAGAGGTTTAAGCAAATCGAATAACTTCTTCTATGTGGGTTAAATGGGAAGTATCTCCCGTGAGTTCTAATAACCATTCTGGTTCCTGGCGTACCACTTTTACCAAGGAACATAAAGAAGCTTTAACTTCTGTTTTGGCAATTTCCCCTACTAGTCCCATTGCTCCGCCCAACACAGATGCGCCATGTGCCACTAGCAGGATATCCTGTGGGAAGAACTCAGTAGCTAAACATCTGGCAGTTTGCCCAGAACGTTCTCGGACTTTTTCGTGAGTTTCAGGATATTTGGCGGCGATGCGCGATGTATAGCTAGTGTCAATTCTGGGGAATAATTTTGCTAAGGCTGGAGTTGAGAGTCTTTCGGGTTCTTCCGTCATCCAAACTGGGTTTAGCCATTCACTCAAACCTGTTTCGAGTTTGATCGGCAATTTGAGCATTTCTGCAACTGCGTTTGCTGTTTGTACGGTTCGCAGGAAAGGAGAAGCGAAAATATGACCAATGTTTTCTTTTTTCAAACGTTGAGCTAACTGCTGTGCCTGCACCATACCATCATCAGATAATGGCGGATCATAGCGTCGTTCAGCGGTGAGAAACCAATCGGGGTTTACGAAATCGAGGCGGTTAGCGTGTCTTGCTATCCAGACTATTTGACTCATAGGTTTAATTATTCCAATGAATAGAATTCGCCGCTAAACAAATATATAGATATCTGCAAGGAGGGCTGCAAATATTAATATATGACAAAAATTGTAAT
>NZ_JAWJTF010000329.1:0-2170 GCF_048836525.1 Nostoc sp. CALU 546 | reverse complement strand
TTTGTCGTAAATCCCACTGTTAAAGTTACTCTTCCTGGCGGGAAAGTGGAAACAAAACCAGCCCCAGCCATTGCCTACACCCACATCCGTTTACAGATTCCATCACTTGCAGCCAAGACAACAGTTAAGGCGACTTATCAAACCCAAGTGCGCTGATGGAGACGAAGGGAGACGAATTTCCTGACTCGATAAAGAAGCGTTTCTAGGCGAAACCTGGAAACGAGATTTGGCTTAACTGGATTTCCACAAATAAGTGCTTTTATTAACAACAAGCTTGACATTTCAGAGGAGATGTGTAGGGTGAGCCATCCTCAAAACCAAAAGCAAATTACTTCTAGCAGTAGATGGTGGCGACGGTTAACAGCTACTCTTCTTCTGGGAAGTTTTTTGCATACTACTATACCTATACCAGCGATCGCGCAACAGACTAACAATCTGGTTGCGTCTTTGCCATTAATAAACCAAGCTACTTATACTTATACAGATTCCAGCAGTAATTATCAATATCAAGGCAGTTCTAGTCAGATTAATGTTAGTCCTAGCCCATTAGTTGACCCATTAGGGCGGATTTTAGGTTGTGCTGGCACAATTTTACCTGACTATACAGGTTTTTCAGTTGGGGTATATGAACCTAACTCTAGTGATCCAACGGGGACAGAGTTGGGCAGTTTGGTTTCTCTGACTCGAACAGAGTTACCAGATATTCCTAATAACAACATTCCTGGTGGTAAATCGCCAAATATCGAGAATAGTAACCCTTACTTCGTGACGAATAACCCTGCGGGTGTCTACAATTTTTTACTTGATCCGAATAAGGGTCAAACTGATCCAGGTAGAACCTACATTTTTGTAGTTAATCCACCACCAAATTCTATCTACAAACAGCGGCGGGTCAAGATTGAAATCCTTGCTAGTAGTGCTACACAAGGTAATGGTATCGTCCGATATGTTGCTACTTCTCTAGATGGTCAACCAATTAGTCTCACAGGCGAAACCAGGGTAGAGCAAACAGTTGTTTTAGTTCCCAATGCAGAAGTTGTGGGACTGGACTTATTAGCCTTTGAATTCACCACAAATTTGTGTCAAGCCAATCAGTTACAGATTATCAAAACAGGCGATCGCGCTGCTGCTGAACCTGGAGATACGGTAATCTACCGCGTGTCGGTGAAAAATCTCGCTGATGCTGGTTTGAATAATATATTTGTCACCGACAATCTACCTTTAGGATTCAATTTCTTGCCGAAATCTGTGCAAGGAGAATTGGATGGTCAACCAGTCACTATCACCTCAGAACGCAATGGAAACACAGTGACATTCCGCACAGACGTAACGATTCCCACAGAGAAAGTTCTGAATATTGCTTACGCTGCTCAACTCACAGCCGATTCACTGCGTGGAAATGGTCGTAATAGTGCGATCGTTAATGGCCAACGAGCTGATAACAGTTTTAGCACCAAGGATGGGCCAGCAACCCACCAGTTGAATATTCGTCCAGGAATCGTTTCTGATTGTGGCACGATTATCGGTCGGGTGTTTGTTGATAAAAACTTTGATGGTGAACAACAGCGTGGTGAGCCTGGAGTACCAAATGCGGTGATTTTTCTAGAAGACGGGAACCGCATCACTACAGATCCGAATGGTTTGTTCTCCTTAGCTAATGCTTTACCTGGATACCACACAGGTGTATTAGACCTCAGCAGTGTACCCGGTTACGCCCTAGCTCGTAACGAAAAATTCCGCGAACGCAATAGCCAATCTCGCTTGGTGCATTTAGAACCGGGTGGCTTGGTACGTATGAACTTCGCTGTCACCCCCACATTTCAGGAGTCAGTGAAGAAATGAAACCCAGACTGCACTGTACAACTACATTTAACCTGAGATTGATGGGGGCGATGCCAGTAATGGCTCTCAGCCTTGTTTTATATCCTGCGATCGCCAAAGCTGAAATCACTAGCGAAAAACTACTTTTCCCCGATTCTCCTTCGCAGGTAGACAAGGGTGTAGAAGATCCTGACTTTTCAAGTTCTAAAAGGGGAGAGGCTTTGAATTCTCCCCATGTTTTGGGAAGTTCTGACAAGCAACTTTCACCCCTCGAACTTCCCTCAACTTCTTCAGCACCAGTTATTGATACTTCAATTCCAGATATCCAACCAAGTGAAACGGAAATACA
>NZ_JAWJTF010000113.1:0-31056 GCF_048836525.1 Nostoc sp. CALU 546 | reverse complement strand
GAGGAAAGTCTTATCAAGCTAGGTTTTTAGGACTTGTGTGTACACCGTAGCCTTTATAAGGGGGGATTAAGGGGGGTAATAATTCCGTTAAAGTCACAGCTAACTACTTTTAAAATATCCTCTAAACTTCAACTCAAAATTCATCACTCGATTGCTCAAAACTTAGAAGATATCAGCCGGATCGGCTGCTCGTAACTTTTGCATAGCGATCGCTCCGGCTCCAAGACACATGACGAAAGTCAAAACTAACACAGTTACCGCACGAGCTAGTTTCATCGTAGTCGGTAAAAACGTCACAGACTGAAAAAAGATGTAAAATCCACTCGATAGCAAAAAACCTGGAAAAAAGCCCAAAACCGCTAAAGTAAAAGCTTCTTGAACAATAACTCCAATCAGATATCTATCGCTGTAACCCATTGCTTTTAACGTTGCGTATTCGGGCAAATGATCGGAGACATCGGTATAGAGAATTTGATAAACGATAACTGCTCCGACTAGAAAACCAATTGCAACACCGAGGTTAAAAGTCGGGCCAATAGAGGAACCTGTAGACCAATATGTACTTTCACGGGCAGTGAATTCAGCCAGGTTTAGTACTAGTAAATCATCCGGTAGCTTGGCTCGTAAATCAGCCTGAATCTGCTCGATCGAGGCATTTGGTTCTACGTCAACAATACCCAGATCGATTTCGTTTGATCGGCGTTGGGGAAAGAGCCGTAAAAAGGTAGAATCGCTGACGATCAGATTGCCGTCAGCAGAAAAAGAAGAACCGAGCTTAAATAATCCAACTATTTGAATTTTATAATCGTTAGCTTGAACAGAAAGCGGATTCTGTTTTTTCAGCAAACTAGGAACGTCCCCAAGTTGAGGAACCAATCCGGCTCTGTCAAACAACGCTCGATTCAATAACTTCAGTTTATTCAATTGTCCATCGAGTTCTGGTAAGTCAAATGCTGGCTGATTCGGATCAATTCCGTAGACAAAAATTTGACGGCTAGCTCGATTTTCAGGATTTCGCCACGATGCTTGACTCACATATAGCGTTGCCAGGGATTCTACACCGTTAACACCTGCTATTTTATAGAGCTTATTTCTGGAAAAACTTTTGATAGATTGCAAGTTATCAGACAGTTTATTGACTAAAAATAAATCTCCTTTAAGCGTGGTATAGGGGGTAACTTGCGAATCGAAGAGTGCATCCCTAACTCCCAGTTGAAAAAACATCAGAAAATCAGCAAAAGCAATTCCTGCTATAGCAACTAACAAACGAGTCTTTTGACGGCTCATTTGCCGCCAAGCAAGTGGGGTTTTGCGGAATAATTTACCGAATATAAATGTTTTGATAGTCAAGTCGCTTCGCTCCAATTAAAAATTATAAATTCAAAATTCAAAATTAAAGAGTAGAGAGTGGGGGCTTGAACCTGCCACGCGATTCAAAATTTAAGAAACAAATCTTAATTTTCCCTATTGCCTATTGCCTATTGCCTATTCCCAGTCCCCTCTTAATTGTTATTCGGCTGAATAGCAACCTGTACTTGCAAGTTAGTTAAGTTCGCAACTCGTTTGCTAGCTTGGGGATCGAGTGCAATTCTTACTTCAATGACTTTGCGATCGAGATTTTCTCCAGGTTCGCCGCTAGTTACTTCTTGTTGAATCACCTGTAGTCCAATGAGCCGAACTGTTCCGCGCAACTCTGGGGAAAAAGACTCACTCGAAATTGTTACCTGTTGACCTTCACGAACTTTGCTAATATCAGTTTGATATATCTCTGCGATCGCTTCCATCGAGCTAGTTTGTCCGAGTTCGGCAATGCCTTTCTCACCAACAACTTCTCCGGGTTTGGCCTTAATATCGAGAATGCGACCTGCTATGGGGGCGCGAATATAAACTTCAGCGAGATCGGCTTCAGCTTTTTTGACTGCGGCGATCGCTTTATTGACCTCGGCATCAGCTGCTTGCACATCTACCGGACGTACCTCAGCAATCTCATCTAAGGTTGCTTTAGCTTGCTTGATCTGCTGCCGTAGAGTATCTACACTCTTATTTTGGTTAGCTCTCGCTTCAGTAAGCTGTGCTTGCGTTGTTTCCAGAGCAAGTTGTTTTCGATCTACTTCCACCGCAGAAATCGCTCCGTTTTGGTAAAGCGAGGAATAGCGATTGTACTCACTATTGGCAGTTTTGACTTCGGCTTGCCAGCGAGAGATAGTGGCATCTCTAGTAGCTATTTCGCCCTTTAACTCTTGTTCAAGCCGAGCGATTTCAGCTTTTTGGGCGGCAATCTCTCCAGATTTTGCGCCAGCTTGTACCTTGGCTAACTGTGCCTGGGATACTTTGACTTGTGCTTGTGCTTCTAGTAGAGCATTTTGCAAACGATCGCGCGAATCCATAATGGCGATCGCTTGACCTGCTTTAACGCCACTGCCACGCTGTACAAGCAATTTGGCGACGCGATCGTTGCTTAACGTAGCAGGGACGGATACTTTGATGACTTCCGTTGCTGGTTCTATCCGTCCTAAAGCGGTAATTTCCTCAATCTTTGGTCTGGTTTGCACAACTTCAATGGGTTTGCTGGTTGGTTTTGATTGAGAATTTGATTGAGAAATACCGTAAAAAGCGATAATTCCTGTAAGGGCGGTGCCACCGACAACGACAGCCAGCGTCCATTGCTTTGAAGGTTTCGAGAGCAATTGTAAATTCATGTCAATCCTTCAAATTTCAGTGAGGACTTTAGTAAAATCGTCCTTGGTCATTAGTCATTTGTCCTTTGTAAATACGAATGACAAATGACAAATGACAAATGACAAATGACAAGTCTTATGTTTTGACGGCAAAAGTTAAACCAGAAGCGATGTCAGGCTTGCCCAATCTTGAGGCTTTAAGAATACTTGGTATAACTCGGCTTCTGGGGTGTTTGGTTCGGGTTGATAGCCATACTCCCAACGCACTAATGGAGGTAAAGACATCAAAATTGACTCGGTGCGCCCGTTAGTTTGCAGACCGAAAATCGTGCCGCGATCGTAAACTAAATTGAATTCAACGTAGCGTCCGCGCCGATATAATTGAAAATTACGTTCGCGATCGCTATACTCCATTGACTGCCGCCGCTTAACAATTGGCGCGTAAGCAGGTAGAAAAGCCTTACCACAATCCTGCACGAATGCAAATAATTCTTCCCAATTGCGGGATGCTGGTATGCCAACGCGATCGCTGGTGATTGCTGCTGCGCCTTTGGGATCGGGGCCTCGATAAAGCTGACCTTGACCGTCCTGATAGTCAAAAAAGATTCCGCCAATGCCCCGCATTTCTTGACGATGTTTGAGATAAAAATACTCGTCGCACCAAGGTTTAAAAACTGGATAATATTCGGGATCGTGCGCGTCACAAGCCTGCTTTAATGTGTAATGAAAATGGGCTGCATCTTCAGCAAACGGATAGTAAGGCGTTAGATCGATGCCGCCGCCAAACCACCAAACCGGGCCAGCTTCAAAGTAGCGGTAGTTGAGATGAACAGTTGGCACGTAAGGATTGCGCGGATGCAATACCATTGAAGTTCCGGTGGCATAAAACTGATGTCCCTCCGCTTCAGGACGTTGTGCCAAGATTGAAGGCGGTAGGTGAGAACCCCAGACTTCAGAGAAATTAACTCCACCTTGCTCGAATACTGCGCCGTCGCGGATGACGCGGGATCTGCCGCCGCCCCCTTCAGGTCGTTCCCATGCATCTTCCTGAAACGTGCCTCCGCCATCTAGCTGTTGCAAACCCTGACAGATTTCGTCTTGCAACTGTCGCATCAATTGACTGACTCTAGTCTTAGCATCAACTGGGGGTAGAGATTTGGATAGAGTTGCTTGAGGAGTTAAAGTAGTCTTCATGAGATCAACCTATTTTTCCTAATAACGAACATTTGAAGAAATTCGATAAATTTTGAAAGTTTGTAGGTGTATACACAAGTCTTTTAGAGTTGTTCCGTAACGTAGGGAAGGTTAATTTTTGCAGGTCGATGCATTAAAGGTGCAGGTCGATGCATCAAAGGTGCAGGTCGATGCATCAAAGGTGCGGGTCGATGCATCAAAGGTGCGGGTCGATGCATCAAAGGTGCAGGTCGATGCATCAAAGGTGCAGGTCGATGCATCAAAGGTGCGGGTCGATGCATCAAAGGTGCGGGTCGATGCATTAAAGATAGGGCTTTAAGAACTCTTAGTATTCTTGGCAAACTGAGAAGCGCCATATCAAAAATTTACTGCTTCAACACAGGCAAATACTTCCGAATTAATCCGATAATTACTTCCGGCACTTCCAGTTCTGGATTCAACCCTACATCTTCTAGTTCTATAAATGCTTGGATTGCTTGTGGATTTAGATTCGCAAGGCGACGCCCTACTTCTGGCCCTGTAAACTTCGCTTGGCTTCCCCAAATAAAGATGGTAGGTGTTGTCAATCTTGGAATGTATTCTGATAGATCGAAGGATGAGCTACCTTGTAAAAATGATAGGGCAGCATACTCGGCATTTGGCTGCTGCGCCGATTGCACAAAAGCTTCTACAATTTCGGGAGAAAGACGATTGGGTTGAGCAAACACTCGCTCAAAGAAGTCACGAATGCCAAAGTTGCTGACTTGGCCTGCGTAAAGAACGCGATCGAGAATAGGAACACTGGCAATTTGAGCGAAAAAGCTATTGCTGTAGTATTGCCTAAAGTCTTTAATGCCTGACGGAAGCGTAAGAATGAGTGATTTAAACAGGTCGGGACGTTTGACTGCGGCTCGGATTGCAAAAGCTCCAGTTAGGGAAGAAGCAATGATTGTTACAGGGGTTTGGCACGTCTTCTCGATGAACTCAATTAGCATTGCGATGTAGTCGCCTGGAAGATAATTTTGTTCGGGATGATCCGATCGCCCCCAGCCAATTAAGTCGGGTGCTAACACTCTATACTCTGCTGCAAATGCTGGATACACCTTCGACCACCCGTAAGCAGATGCTCCACCTCCAATACCGTGGAAGAATATTAAAGTTTCGCGATCGCGCAGTGTGTCCGATGGCGTATCGCCCATTCCATCGGTTGCCCAAAGTTCACCTTGGTTAGTGTAATAGGCCATTTTTCCCAAGCTGATTAAAACGGAGCGTTGAACAAAACCGAGTGGAATGAACATGATAAATTCCTCCTCTACATCGACAACATCAAATCAAAACTAGAAAGTTTAATTGCCAAGTTTCGCTAACCAACGAGCAGCATCTTTGGCGTGATAAGTCAAAATCAAGTCAGCGCCAGCCCGTTTAAAACCAGTCAATGTTTCTATTACTACCCGTTCTTCGTCAATCCAACCGTTGAGGGCAGCGGCTTTAACCATCGAGTATTCGCCAGAAACGTTGTAAGCAGCAACGGGTAAGTTGCTTGCTTCCTTGACGCGCCAGATAATATCCATGTAGGCCAAGGCTGGCTTGACCATTAACATATCTGCACCTTCGGTAATGTCGAGTTCGATTTCTCTTAAGGCTTCACGACCGTTACCGGAGTCCATTTGGTAGGTTCTGCGATCGCCAAATTGCGGTGTTGAGTCGGCGGCATCGCGGAAAGGCCCATAATAAGCCGAGGCATACTTAGCGGCGTAAGATAATATCGGCGTATCTTGGTAGCCTGCTTCATCTAAACCCGAACGAATAGCTTGCACGAAACCATCCATCATTCCAGATGGCGCGATGATATCTGCACCCGCTTTGACTTGTGAAACTGCCGTTTTTTTAAGCAATTCCAGCGTTGGGTCGTTGACAACTCGACCCGTCAAATCTCCTACTTCTAAATAGCCGCAGTGACCGTGACTAGTGTATTCGCACAAGCAAGTATCGACGATCACGATTAAGTCGGGTACGGCTTCTTTAACGGCAGTAGCAGCTTTTTGAACGATCCCGCAATCGTGCCAAGCGCCCGTTGCATCTGAATCCTTATCTTCAGGAATGCCAAATAAAATAATGGCTGGAATGCCGAGGTCGTAGACTTCCTTCGCTTCTTCCACTATTTTGTCTACAGAAAGTTGGTAAACTCCAGGCATGGATTTGACTTCGTTAGCGATCGCCTCACCCGGTACGGCAAAAAGAGGATAGATTAAATCGCTGGTTGTCAGAACGTTTTCGCGCACCATCCGCCGCAATTGGGGATGGCTTCTCAGCCGGCGCGGGCGATGAATTGGAAACATAGTATTAAGATGAACGATGAAAGGGTAAAGGGTAAAGGGTAAGGGGTAAAGGGTAAAGGGTAAAGGGTAAGGGGTAAAGGGTAAAGCGGCGAGCGAAAAAATCCTTTCCCTTTAATCGTATTTTTCTGTCTCTCCTCTGCCCCCCTGCCCCTCTGCTCCCCTGCTCCTCTGCTCCCCTGCCCCCCTGCCTACACACCGACAGGATATTTTTTGAGTTGCAACTCCCTAACTACGCTGGACTGTCTGAAAAATTTCAGCCAAAATCTCTGTAGCTCCCTGTTGCCGCAATTTATGAGCTAATTGAATACCTAAATTTTCTGCCTCGCTAACAGTGCCCGTAACAGAATCTTTGACTAGACGTTTGCCATCGACGCTGGCGACTAATCCTGTTAATGTCAGTGTATTTCCGTCCAGGTGCGTATCAACACCGATTGGTACTTGGCAACCACCTTCTAATTCTCGCAAGAAGGCACGTTCGGCTAAAACGCGATCGCGGGTAGGGATGTGTTCGATTGCTTTGAGTAATGACAGCACTTGCAAATCGTCAGCACGGCATTCAATCCCTAACGCTCCCTGTCCGACGGCATAAAGAGAAAGTTCGGTTGGCAGAATTTGATGAATGCGATCGCTCATCCCCAATCGCTGCAACCCTGCGGCTGCCAAAATCAGCACATCGTACTCTCCAGCATCCAGCTTTGCCAAGCGCGTATTTAAGTTGCCGCGCACATCCTTAAAAGTAAAGTGGGGGAAGTGATAACGCAATTGGGCAAGGCGGCGCAAGGAAGAAGTGCCGATGACTGTGCCTTCTGGCAGCGTATCTATTTGCTTATCTTTGTACTTTTCATGCACAACTAAAGCATCTGCTGGGTTTTCCCGTTCTGTTACGGCTGCTAAGGCTAACCCCTCTGGCAAGCAGGTTGGCAGATCCTTGAGAGAGTGAACCGCAAAGTCAATCTCCTGATTGAGCATTCCCAATTCAAGTTCTTTGGTGAATAGTCCCTTATCGCCAATCTTGGCTAATGCCACATCCAAGATGTTGTCGCCTTGGGTGGACATGGTGTGGACTTCAAAGGAAATATCGGGAAAATGCTTTTGGAGTTGTTCTCGAACCCAATAAGTTTGCACGAGTGCGAGTTGGCTTTTACGAGAACCGATGCGGATGGTGCGAACGGGGCTGGAAATGTTAGATGAAGCGGGTTGCACTGAAGTCATAGCTTTTAGTTGAGATTGTTTGACGCGTAGTTGAGCTGCTTGACTGTCTCGAAAAAGAAAGCAACATTCTCTTCTGGAGTGTTCGGTAAAATCCCGTGACCGAGATTAAGGATGTGCTTCTGATTCCCCGCTTTGCGGATTGTGTCCAGAATGCGATTGCGGATTAGCTCTTTAGTACCGAACAACACGCACGGATCGATATTTCCTTGGACTCCAATATTTGCGCCGAGTCGCTGCCGCGCTACTGCCATATCTACAGTCCAGTCTACGCTAATGATATCGACACCCGATTGTGCCATTAACTCTAGGATTCCAGCACTGTTGTTGATATACAAAATCAGAGGCGTGTCCGGGTGCGTTGCTTTCACCTGTTGCACAACTCGTTGCAGGTAAGGTAGAGAAAACGTTTGGAAATCTTCAGGGCTGAGTTGTCCTGCCCAAGAGTCAAACAGTTGCACAATTTGGGCACCGGCATCAATTTGGTAGCGGGCGTAAACTGCGATCGCATCTGCCAGTTTCCCTAAAAGTTGATGCAGCATCGCAGGTTGGCAGAAAGCCATTCTTTTGATAATGGCGTAGTCTTTCGAGCTTTTACCTTCAATTGCATAGGCAGCTAGCGTCCAAGGAGCGCCAACAAAGCCCAAGACGGTAGCTTGACCATTAACTTCTTGGCGTAGCGTCTTCAGGATTTGCTGCACGAAGGGTAAAGAAGCTTCGGGATCGAGGTCAGTCAGCGCTTCAATTTGGGCTGGCGTGCGGATTGGCTGCTCGAATATTGGCCCTTTACTTTCGATAATGTCAAAGGAGATACCCATACCAGGCAACGGCGTAAGGATATCTGAGAACATAATCACCCCATCGGGTTGGAAGGCACGGAAAGGTTGCAGCGAGATTTCCACGGCTAAATCGGGGTTCTCGGAGCGATCGCGGAACGAAGGATATTTCTGACGCAAGTCTCGATAAACTTTCATGTAGCGACCTGCTTGGCGCATCACCCATACCGGAGGGCGATCAAGTACCTCACCTCGCGCCGCTTGCAGTAACGTATAATTCCCCATACATTTCTCCCTGGATTTAATAATTGTCATTTCAAGAATTTGGGATTTGCAACAATCCAACCTTGTGGGGTGGGTATCTTGCCATTGGTGTCAACTTAACGTGAAATCCTTGTCAAAACGCGCTTCCCATCACGATCTGCGTTACCCCACCCTAACCCTCCCCTTATAAAGGGGAGGGAACTGGATTTTCTTGTTTCCCCCCTTTATAAGGGGGGACTAAGGGGGGTAAAACACCTGTGGAATAAGCGTTTGAGCTTAAGTTGACACCAGTGGCATCTTGCCCGCCCTAGTTATGCGAACTCTAAATTTAGTTCTTCAATAAGACAAAAGCTGTTCATGAGCGATCGCCCACTATGGCTGAAACAAACCATTCTGTTTTCTCAGAAGAAGGTGGCATTAAATTTTCGTTCGAGTTATCTGATTGGTTCTGATAAGGTTTCATACCCCATCCCATAGCCAAACATTTTTGCCGAAGTTTGCGATAAGCAAGAGATAAGTTATCGCAAGGAACGTGAACTTCGTCTGACAACTTATCTGGAACTGCCATAGGATATTCGGACTCAACCACTCCTTTATCTTCCATGACAACTTTGTAAGCTGCTCGTTGAAAGATACCATCAGCCCAAGGGAAAGTTAGAAAACTGCGGAACTGAATTCGCTTGGTAATAGTGGTGCGATCGTCAACAGGAACATGGACAGTAAAATTAACCAGCTTGCCACGACCGAAGTCAACCACTAACCGAGTAATATTAGGCATATAAAAGCCTAAAGTCACCTTCACATTGGCTTTCAATGGGCGAAACACAAAGGCGAAAAGGTCTTTTGCTTTGGTGTAATCTCTGACATCAACTTTGGCGTGACCTTCCCACTCCCCTACATTCAGCTCGTAATCTTCCATTTTTTGCTCTAATGCAAACCCATTCCCGAAGGACTTGGAATGAATAATAGATACGTGAGACATATCCATATCATTCTCTAGCGTGCGGGTGTAGTGAGCATTCAGTTCGTATTCAAAGAAAATTTTCTGTAGGCTTGGGTCTTCAAATTCTGGCAAGGGTGGGATTGGCGGACGTTCTTCTTCTGGTAAGTCTCCATAAAATAGCCAGATAAAACCGTATTTTTCCTGGATTGGATAGCTATCTACACGAGCATTCTTGGGAATAGGAATTCCGGGTTGATTAGCAGGAATTTTAATACATTTCCCATCTGCTTGAAACTTCCAGGCATGATAGGGGCAATGGATACAATCATCTTTTACCCAACCGAGAGATAAGGCAGCACCACGATGGGGACACTGATCTTGGAGAGCTATCAGTTGTCCTTTAGCGTTACGGTAAAAGACTAATTTCTGATTTAATATCCGCACTTGCTTGGGCTTTGTAGTAACGGCGGCGCTAAACTCACAAGCGTACCAGAAGTTTTTTAACATACTTCCTTCCTGTTATTGCTATTAAGAATCATGGATTTTCTTAAGTTACGCTTTAAGCAATAACTTCTTCTACTTTTGCATGGACTTCAATACTTTCAAGTCTCATTTGAGCAACTTTGAAATGTTCCCGGTTCACTTGAGCAACATTGATGTTTTTTGCTGCTATCTCTACGCTGCTTATTGATAGGGTGGATGTTTCGGCAACAAAATTAGATGATGCTTGGGCAACAAAACTAGATTGCACCTCTCCTGTATCTAGATTAAACAACTCTTGCAGAACTTGGAGGACAAGGCGTTGAGCTTCTACATCTCGCTGCGTCCGCAGTTGCACCATCGGTTCGTGGAGAATTTTGTTGATAATCCTTTGAGTTAAGGCTTCGACGGCTTCTTGATGTTTTTTAGCAAAATCAGACCCCATACGGGACAAAGCTTTTTCTAACTCTTGTTCGCGAATTTTTTCGAGTTTGTCCCGTAAACAGCTAATAATAGAAACGGTTTCTCGCGATCGCAACCAAGTTTGAAATGCGTCTAAATCCTCTTGGATTAATGCTTGCGCCTCTATTGCCATTTGCCGACGACTTTCTTGATTCTGGGCAACGACGGTTTTTAAATCATCAACATTAAACACGCGCACGTGAGGTAACTCATTAACGTCCGCATCAACGTTACGAGGCACTGAAATATCGACCAGCATTAAAGGCTGTTCGGGTTGCAATGCAGCTTTGAGTTTGGCTTTATCGAGTAAGGGTTCAACTGAAGCAGTGCTGGTAAAAACCAAATCCGCAGTTGCCACTAATGACATCAATTCAGCGAGGGGATAATATTTTACTCCAGCATCACTAAATAGATTCGCCAATTCCTCAGCTCGTTCGATAGAACGATTGACAATTGAAATTTGAGTTGCGCCTTTAGAGATTAGATGTTGCACCAGTCGCCGAGCCATGTTACCAGCGCCGACAATTGTCACTCGGCAAGCCGATAACTTCTCTACTTTGATTTGGGCTAATTCTACTGCCGCAGAGCTAACCGAAACCGCACCCGTACCGATTGATGTTTGCGTTCTCACCCGCTTTGCAGTGGTAACGGCTTGCTTGAACAACTGATTGAGGATGCGATCGCCCTGATTGTATTGCTGAACCAGTTGGAAGGTGTGTTTGACTTGAGCTAGAATTTGTCCTTCTCCCAACACCAAGCTATCCAAACCGGAAGCAACTTGCATCAAATGCTTAACAGCATCTTGCTGTAGCAGAGTAAACAAGTATTGCTGCAAGTCTGCAAAAGGCAATTTACTGTACTCGCAAAGAAACTCTGTTACCTGTTGAGCAGCTCGATCTATCTGGTTTACAACTACGTAAATTTCTAAACGATTACAAGTGCTAAGAATGGCAGCTTCTTCAATGTGAGAGTATTTACACAGCTGGGCGATCGCGTTTTCAATTCGTTCTTCTGGAATACTCAGTTTTTCCCGAATTTCAACCGGGGCTGTTTTGTGACTAAGACCTACAAGTGCGATATTCATGTTTCCTCTTTTGAAGTTTGTCTTCTTCTAGAGCCTCGGTCAAGTAATATGGATGGTTCTAAACACGATGATTGAGAAGTGACTTATACTGCGATCGCAGACTTAGTAGCAACATTCTCAACGAGTTGGTTTTCTTGTGGTGCGATCTGTTCGTACTCAAAAAAGCCAGAGTTAAATATTCCTTTGGGATCGTACTTACTTTTGATTTGATTAACTTTTGGCCAGTAATCGCCAAATTGGCTTTGCCACTGTTGAATAGTAAAATCTATCCAGCAAGTTAGATATCTTTTTCCGCCCATCTCTAAACTCAGGTTACTGAGCTTTTTCAATTCAGCTAAGATGGGTTGAACTTGCGATTTCGGAATGCTGGGATAAATTCCAAACCCAAAAATTAGTTCTTCCTCTTGCGGTAAACGAAACATTGGCATCGTGTTATTCCGGTTTACCAAGCAAAAGCAGCCCATTTGCGCTTTACTAATATCGAGAAAAGAAGGCAACTGTTTGAGAGCTGTTTCGATGTAATTTTTAGCAGATGAGGCGGGAAGAAAAACATCCATCCAAGGATGAGCGATATCCTTGCTATCTACTTGAATCATGGGTTCGATGAATTGTGCAAATCCCAAGTCTTCAGTATGGATATGACGGTAAAAATTTAAGCCAGCAAGGATTTCTTTGTCATCAATAGCTTCAATAGAATTTGCTTCAACAGTAATCCGCAACGTGTAAAACCATTGAATCAAAGGTTGCATTATTCCTGTAGCTCTGGATACTCCTTGCAAACAGGGAACTGGGAAAGATACAAGATGATCGACCCTTTGTTCGGTTACTAAAACCCGCTTGTCATGCAAAAGAGCATCTAGGTTGTCATAGAAAAGTAAATACGTGCGGGTTTGGGAAGGATAAACTTTGAGTTTGTGCTGAACTTGGGTAATAATTCCAAACTGACCGTAACCGCAAAGTACGTGATTAAAAAGTTCGCTGTTTTCTTCAGGCGAACACCAAAGAATCTCACCTTCTGCGGTTACAACTTCTAGACCAAGACAATTATCAGCTTGATTTCCATAACGAAAAGAGGCTGCACCTATACCACCCGCAGAATGAGTTCCTCCGACAGAAACACCAAAATAATTGGTTAATACGGGAGGAACTAAACCATCAGGAATACAAGCATCGATTACTTGATTCCAAGAAGTTCCCGCATCAGCTTTAAACCATAGTTGCTCTTTTTGGATATCTCGAATTTTATCGAGATTCCTCATATTTAAAACGATTCCATCTTGGTTTAAAGATTGACCACCTAACGAATGTCCCGCAGCGCGTGAAGAAACTACTAATCCTTTTTGAGCGGCATATTTGACAGTTTGGGCAATATCGTTAGCGTTTTGAGGAGTGACAACAACTTGAGGAGACTTTTGGAATATACCACCAAAATCTTCGGAAACTTCTGTCAAAATTTCTGAAGCGTTGCTAACTTCACCTGCAATCAAATGCTTGAGGTCTTGAACAATGCCATTCATAAAAGTTACGATCCTTTAGAAAGAGATGTTTTTAAAAGATTCATCCCAATCTGCAAGATTTTAGGAGTCAAGCGAATCAAATCGAGAATATGAGAGAACAAGCTCGGTGTTTTTTGTGGCTTTACTTCTACCCCTTTGGCAGGTCTTTCATACTTGAACATACAAACGCAATCACCATCTGCCTGCTTGCTAATAATTGCAGCTTTCATCCCAGGAAATGCTCTCCTGGTTGCTTCTTGTTCCATCTCACAGATAACTCGGCAAGGGCTTTCAAGTCCATATTCTTTGGCAATTGAAAGAACCGGGCAAACTCGTTGAATTTCTAGTGCAGCATCTTTTCCTTCTTGGGAAATATCTACGACTTGCATTTGGAAGCCCATGATCCGAAAGATCGGAATTGCATCGGTAAAGCCTTTGGCTATGGTGGTATTGTCAATGAAAGCACCCATGAACGCTTTTTGATGAGCAGGGTAGGCTAACATCATTTGTTCAAAAGCTGCATGTTCTCCAATTTCATCTGCCAGCTTTTTGTAGGCTGCAAATCGATTCCTAAACATACTCACTGCTTTGGAGGAATCCATTTGCATCACATCGTTCATGGTAATGTCGCCAATACCTGTAACGTTATCCATTGCCAGTTCTCCGTGTTTTTTACTCATTTAAATGACCTAGAAAAACGAGCTAATCAATGGCTGATTACTGCTAAATTTCAGACAGCGATCGCCAGAAACTTTTTTGCTCCTAGAATCCTACGATTGACTTCAGGGATAGCATGTCCTTGGTGATTCAGGACTAGTATGAATTGAACTCCATAAGTATAGTAAAATGATCGTCAACGTTAGGTATCTGCTAGCAAACATACACAAGAATACAATGTCAACTTCTTGCATCTGCTTGATGGAAAGATGACTCAACCATTTAACTTGGAAAAACTTGCTAATTTCAGTTTTGAAGTTGCCGAATTCAGTTGAGTTAGACCAGCGAAATAATTTGTTAATTTTTAGCAAAATACCTGTCGGCAATTTTTCCATAAATACCTTGTTACTTCCTATTTAGAGGCTATCTCTAAAGAAATGTAAAGAGTAAAAATTAGGCGCTTATCATACAATTTCACTCAATTCTTGATACTAGCTCAAGAGCCTGCCCTGCTGAAGAACAGGCTGTCATCTGTATCAATCTTCAGGTGAAACGGTATTAGCCCTCTTTTATCACTTTGAGAGAACCCAATCACTGAAAGCCTTTCAGAGCTTAAATCTCCAGGTTTTGGTTACAAATTTTAGTTCCTGTTAGAAAATAAACACTCAAAGCTTGACTCGATCAAAGTTTCGGAATCTTGCTTCGATTATTGTTTTCCGAGAGTAACAAAACAGGGTTAGGATTTGGGTAGCCAACATTTTTGATCGGCTGCTGTTTTCAAATCTGCTCTTGACCGTCTTTACACCCATTCCTGGGGATTTCTCAGTACCTCTAGAAGCTTTGCTTCTTGGCTATCAGCCGTGGGTTGGTCATTATAGTTCCAAAAAGCTTCTCCAGGCATACAATTAAGAACACTTTGTGTACTCACGATGCCGCTTTCCAATCCGAATCGAACACCTCTGTCATGCAGTAGAATAAATTCGGCATAACGTCCGCGTCTGATGCGCTGCCAATATTTCTCCTGTTCCGTAAACTCCATATCCTTACGTTGTTTGACAATCGGAAAATAAGCAGGGATGAAAGCTTCAGAACAAGTTTTTACGAAGGAAAGTAGAGTTTCGACATCGGAATGTTGTAAATTGTCAAAGAAAATTCCACCTACACCTCTACACTCACTGCGATGAGGAAGATAAAAGTATTCATCACACCACTTTTTCAAACGTGGATAGAGTTCTGCATCGTGCTGGTCGCAAGCTGCTTTATGTACTTGATGAAAATGAACTGCGTCTTCTTCAAATAAGTAAATTGGTGTTAAATCACCTCCACCGCCAAACCACCAAGAGCCAGGTTCAGTGCCATCACCTAATTGAAAGTAGCGATAGTTAACGTGTGCTGTCGGTATCATTGGATTAGATCCATTAATGACAACACTGGTACTCGTAGCGAAAAAAGAAGTACCTTTTTGATCTGGCATTATAGTTGTTGGGTCAGCCATCACAACATCCGATCCTCGGAAAGTCACACCAGGAGGTAACTCACCCTGCATCGATACGTAGTTGATACCTACTTTTTCAAATACATTCCCGTTCCGCAGCGACTTGTCGATATATATAGCACCATTACTGTTTTCACCTTGTACCCATTGGCCTCTTTCATCTCTTGTCCAGCGTTGTTCGTCAAGTTTACTTCCATCTATTTCCTCAATAGCTTGGCAAACATTATCGAACATATCTAGCAAAAAACTTTCAACTCTATTACTAATTGGTGGTTGCTTGACTGCTGGGTT
This sequence comes from Nostoc sp. CALU 546, assembly GCF_048836525.1. Lineage (NCBI taxonomy): Bacteria > Bacillati > Cyanobacteriota > Cyanophyceae > Nostocales > Nostocaceae > Nostoc > Nostoc sp. CALU 546. The sequence continues at coordinate 15,709 of NZ_JAWJTF010000113.1, read as the reverse complement.
TTCAAGAATTTGAACCATGACAACTGACCTCGTAGTGACTAAATAGTTATTTGCAAAAAAAGAATTTTGGAATCTAGAAAAATTGGAAGTTGCTTCTCAACCTTTCATCTTGAGGTTTCATTGATTAAGTATGTTTGCTTTGTAGCAAAAGTCTGGGAAGGAAAGAGCTAGCATTTCGCGTTAATTACTTTTGGTTTTCGCGTTACCTAAGTCCTTTCGCTTTCTATCTTTTTACTTTAGTCAGGTTTTTACTAGTGAAGATATAGAATTTTAGGAAAATTATAAAGAAAATATTAAAAACGTAAGTGCCTAGTTTGGACAAGAAAAATAGGATAACTTCAATAGCTATAACCAGTCACACTTCAAATCAGTGTTTGACATTATTTTGGCTTAACTAAAAAATAAGTTATTTTTATCTAATATTTAACTTAAGCATAATCAATATCTCAGTCTTTAGATAGAAGACAGAACGTAATTGTAAATTATTAGTGTTTGTACTATTTTTTTAGCTTTTTCAATATTCGATATTTCCAGAAAATAAAATATACAAATACTTGAAATGATAATCATTTTATGAAGAAGAATTCAGAATTCAGGAGCGGAGCCGGAGACGCTCCGCCTCCGGTCAGAATGAAGACGCTCTCTACGTTCGCGGAGCGTGTCGCAGACAGACGCTACGCGGTAGCGTCTCCAAGAGTTGCCATGCCTCTGAAAGAGAAGGCTTTACGCTGCGCTATCCACTATGAAGTTCAAAATTCATTTTGTTAGCGGATAGCTAAGGTTTAGCCCAGAATGGCACTAAGAAAAACCCAAAAGCTTGTGTCGTCTCGTTCCCAGCCTGGAGGCTGGAATGTATTTAAAAGAGGCTCTGCCTCAATTCAAGCTACTGGAGGCGGAGCCTCCCAGAATGGATTCCCAGCCTCCAGGCTTGTTCCAGTCAGAACAAGGGCTGTATCTTTTCTTAGTGCCATTCGGTTTAGCCCATTCTGGCTCCTGACTCCTGAATTCTGTTATAAACACTTTCTTTCCCTATTCCCCATATTTCTTGAAAGTGCAGTAGGACATGGCTTTTTTAGTTAAATGTATCCATAAAGTAAGTTTGACTGACTAACTTAACAACTGGATGCTTATCATTCCCAGTCATAGTTTTAGCAAAATATAATGCTGTTTAAAGCCCATCAAAAATATTTTTATTCTAATGATTCTCTAAAATTCAGTTTCGGATATTTTTTTGAGTTTTAATCTTGGCAATCGGCTTGAGGCAATAACCTAAATCATTTAACTTGACACGAATTGTTTCCGAAGTGGGTAATTCTTCATCATTATAACCAAATTTATCAATTAATTGCTGTCTCACTTCAGCAGCAGAAAGAGGTGTATACAGTCTTTGACTTTTACAACTTGGGTCTATTTGACTTTGTGAATCGACAATTTTTTTGATATCTTCTAAAAGATTTGGTAGTTTTACTTCTGCTTTATAACGTCCTCTACTTCGATAATTATCCACACAAGTGATATTAGTAGTTAGTTCTTTAATTCCTTTACTAATAGTTACACGATTCCATCCTAGCTCTCGCTCCGCTAGAGACTGTCCCCCGTGTCCTAATGCCACAACTGTTTGTGCTATAAATTTACGTTTGTCCGCACCTTTTAATTGCTGTGCAGTTTCCTTCAACAACTTTTTCAGTGAATCCGTTAATTGTATTGACACCTCTATTTACCCAAAAATCAAATCATCATTAAATTTACTACAAAAAGGCGAGAAAGAGGCTACGAACGGCAATCTAGCCTGCCCTTATAGTAATGATTATCATTATAGATTTTGTATATTTTATTTTCTGGAATTTTCTTAAAATGTGTGCAGTGTTGTCACTACTAAATAACTTTTTTCTTAACTTCACTAGTCTTTACTGGTGAAAATTTTTAGAAAACTTACCCTAGATCACAAAGGACTTTTGAACTTTTGTTTTTGTAACCTGGATGTATAAGGAGGAGCAAGAGTCATATACGGTGATTAAAGGTAGTATGCCGAAAGCGCTTAAGTTTCGGTTTAAAGCGCTCTGTGCACAATATGGATTAAAGATGAGTGAAGTCTTAGAAGTATTAATCAGCGAATGGGTAAAGGCTGATGGCCCAACTTCTTCTTTCATGACTAACACCTTAGATGAAGACCGAGACAATATCACGCATATCAAGGCATACATTCCCTCCTCCCTGAAGATACAATTTAAAGTTCTTTGTGCTCAAAGAGAGGTTATGCAACGCTTTATCCTCCACAACCTTATTCGTGAATGGGTAGAAACAACCCATGAAAATGAAAGAAACTTGCCATGAATCTATTATTCCGTTCAACTAACATCGACAAACCTCACAAAAGTAACCAATTAAGTCTAAAGAGTAGTAATCCCTTTATCCAACTGATATTTAACAGGGACAATATATCTGAGACTCGCAAGCTGCTAGATAGAGCTATAGTATCTGCTGCCAAAGATACGTTACCAAACTGCAAGCCACCTGCCTTAACTCCCTCCCATTGGATCTGGCAACTTGCCGCTTCCTACCATTTAACTCACTCTACTGGGGTATTAATGGAAGAAGCAGCTGGGCGCTTTGCTGAATTGGGACGCTGGAGTTTAGCACACTGGGCAGCACAGAAAGCTCATGAAGAACAAGGTCACGATCGCCTCGCCTTGCTTGATATTCAGTCGATGGGATATGAGGCGGAAGCTGTAGTCAAAGCACTCCTCCCTCCGACTGCTATGGCTTTGCTGAGTTTCTTCACTCAGAGCGTACAAGCAGCAGATCCAATTCGTTGCGTTGGTTATTGCTATACGATGGAACGTCTAGCAATGAATATCAAAGCAGAGCATATCCAACAGGTAGAAGCGATACTACCACCTAATACCTATGCTACTCGCTGCCTGCGAATGCACAGTTCTTTAGGTAGTGATGTAAAGCATGTGGATGAGACAGTTCAAATAGTGGCAGCACTAAGTTCAGAGGAGCGCACTAACATAACTGTCGCCTGCTATGAAACTGCACTGTTGTACTTCAGTTCGCTTAAGGAGAAGTATATATCAGAAGTGGAATTACAGCAGGTCTTGAATCAGTTGAGGTTAGATCCTTGTAGTAAGAATAATTCTATTCCTCAATACATTTGCTAGTGCAGAGAGCGCTGAACAATGATTAATTTGTTGGCGTTGCAGAGAAAGCGGAATGATTTAGCAAATTATAAAATCTCTCCGTCTGCTTCCCCTGTACAAGAACTGCCTAAGAACAGCTTGCTACAATTTATCCACTTGTTGTGGAACGCCAATTTGTTTAACCAATTCTTAATCACATACTTGAAACAACCTGAGGAAAATACAATGAACGTCGCAATCACAAGCATTGGGCAGCAACTTTTCGGCTGTAAATCTTTTGGATACTTCTTAAAGCACAACTTCCAGACTTGGTTTCAAGTTCCGAATGACGACGAAATTGAACTAGAAGACTTTTTGAAAGATCAATTCGACCAAGGACTATTTTTTAATATTCCTTCCTCTTTCTAAGCTCTCGTGACAGGTTAGGATAAAGCGTATTTTGTCAATCAGTCAAAATACTCTTTAGACCTCAGTAGAGCGAAAATAGCGATCGCTTGGGCGCGGGCACTCCGCGCCATCACTCAATTATTAAAGCAAATAATATATAAGTTTTTTATCTTATTTAGGTGATTATCTAATTTCAGATAATCACCTAAATAATTACTAGATTTAACGCAATATTTACAGCTTATTAACCTCTCTTTATACAACCATAGCTATATTGCGATTGGTAAGTTTTACTGAATTTCTGTAACTTTAACAGAACAAATTGTAGTTTGTTTAGACAAATAAATAGTAACAAATGAAGAAGTCTGATTTTCTCAGGGCTATTCTAACTATTGCTGTACCAACAGCAATATCTTTCACTCTGCTTAATTATTTACAAAAGCCACTAACAGCCCAAACCTCAAGCGTTCATCTAAGAATGGGCAATCCTAGTAGTGCTGGCAGTAGTTACAGTAATCTTTTGTTGAGCAAATCTCAATACGCAGTTTCTTACAATTGCTATAGAGGGACACCAAATTGGGTAAGTTGGCAGCTAAACACATCATGGCTAGGAAGCGCACCTCGCCAAGATGATTTTCGTGCAGATACTACATTACCTTCAGGCTGCTACCGAGTCACTTCTTCCGATTACACTGGTAGCGGTTTTGACAGGGGACATATGACTGCTTCAGCAGATAGGACAAATACAGTTACCAATAACTCTGCTACTTTTTTAATGACGAATATAATTCCTCAGTCACCTGATAATAATCAGGGGCCTTGGGCTGCACTAGAAAACTATTCTAGAGATTTAGTAAACCAGGGGAAAGAACTCTATATTATTTCGGGTTCCTATGGCACTGGTGGAACTGGGGCGAATGGAGCAAGAAACACAATTGCTAATGGTAACGTTACAGTTCCGAACAGAACATGGAAGGTTATTGTAGTATTAGATTCATCAAATTCTAATGCTAGCAACGTCACTACTAACACAAGAGTAATTGCAGTGAATATGCCTAATTCGCAGGGAATTAGAAATAATAGCTGGAGAAACTACAGAGTTAGTGTTGATTCCATTGAAACAAACACTGGTTACAATTTGCTCTCTAATGTTTCTTCGTCTGTTCAAAGTGTAATTGAGTCTAGAGTTGACAATTTGTAAGGATATAGGAATCCGCTTTGATTTCTGAACAGGAAAGAGGGCTTCTCAATACTTGTCGGTTAAGGGGAAAAGAGGAAGGTGGGGCCCCCTCTGGGGATAAGGGGAAGGGGTAAGGGGAAAGAAAAAACCTTTAACCTTTTCCCAAAACCCAATTCCGAGTTAAAAATCCTTAACCGAGCAGTATTGGAGGGCTTCTTAGTTGTACTGAGTTTTTTCAGAAATCAAATATGAGTCCTATACGTACTTCATTTAAAACTTCAAGCCTGTCTGTAAATTATAGACAGGCTGATGTTTGACTAGTTAGGTTTCTACAACTTTTGTCGAAATTCCACCTAAATCTTTATCTGGAGTTTTACCAACAATATAGATATCAATACTTATCGTACCTATGCGATAAACTTTGATATTAGTGAGATGATCTCTTAGTGTTTTGACAAGTGTTTTAAACTTTGGCACATTTTGTTGTTGTATTTCATCGTGCCATTCTTTTTCTTGGGCACAGTTCCGAAAAAAATCATCTAGTTCTACTTCTTCAACTGATGTTTCTTGAGGATGTCCTGTTAACTGGAGAAGTTTTTGAGCGGTCATTGGTTCTTGCGCTTGATTAGACCACAAAAAAGCTTCAAAAGGATACTCTGATTCACTTATCATTAACAAACCATCGGAGGCTTGTTTAAGTTTTTCCGTAATCTCGTTAGTCATAAAATTTATTTATGGTTATGAGCATTGATTTTTGAGTTTGCCAATCAGAGAATTAAGATTAATTTGGGTAGGCCAACCTTGAGGAAGATTTCCAGAATTATATCCTCTGTCTTTCAACTCGTTGAATAAAAAATTACCTATTTCTCCTCTGCTCCCTGCTCCCTGCCTCTTTTCAATGCCCCATTCCCCATTCCCATACATGATTCATCAACCTGGTGGATGAGCTTTTAATCTTTCTCAGTTAAAAATGATTCATCTTTATGATAGAGGGAGCAAATACATCCACTTGTGAATATGGAAAAAACCTTTAGAGGTGGATAAAAATGGCTAAGGCAAATCCAGTTGAAATACAAAAACACTTGAAAGGTGTTGACTATCCCGCGAATAAGAAAGAATTGACTAAGCACGCTAAAAAGCAAGGAGCAGATAAGGAAATTCTCTCTCTGTTAGAAAAACTGCCAGATGAAGAGGAATTTGATAGCCCAGCCGATCTCAACAAAGCTATAGGTGAGATAATCTAGGCTATTGCTTTGGCGGGGAATAATCTGCTGATTTCCCGCCACTCTTACTGATTAAACGAATTGACTCGATTTGAATCGACTTTTCTAAAGCTTTTGCCATATCGTATAAAGTCAGGGCGGCCACAGAAACGGCAGTTAAGGCTTCCATTTCTACACCAGTTTCAGCTTTGGTTTTAACTGTGGCTTGAATTTGATAACCAGGTAGTTGCGGGTCGGGTATAATCTCGACTGCGATTTTTTGCAAAGGCAAGGGATGACACAGAGGAATTAAAGTGGCTGTTTGCTTGGCTGCCATAATCCCAGCCAATCTTGCAGTTGCCAAAACATCCCCTTTTGGCACATTTCCAGCTTGAATGGCAGCGAAAGTGGCTGGCAACATCCGCACATTGGCCGCAGCTATTGCTTGGCGGATAGTGGGTGCTTTATCAGACACATCTACCATCTGTGCTTGTCCGTGGTGATCTAGATGGGTTAAGCTGGCAAAATTAGATGGAAAATTATCTTGCGTCATTTAGTTAGAACGTGTTAATATAGATTGTCGGTGAGGGCGTGTAGCTCAGTGGACTAGAGCACGTGGCTACGGACCACGGTGTCGGGGGTTCGAATCCCTCCTCGCCCGTTTTTGAAGGCTAAGAGTTGAAAGTTAGGAGTGAGGAGTTAAATTTCTTCACTCCTAACTTTTAAGTTTTTCATGGCGTAAGCATCTGGAGCTAAACCTAGTGCAAAGCGCAGGGAGTTAGATAGGTTTTTGCTCGACTGGGTGAGGAAGATGACAAGTGCTAGAGAAGTCATTGCAGCACCATAGCCAAACATATTGCGGTAGCCTACAAGTTCTGCGATAGTACCCAAAAGAGGAGCAGCGATCGCAATTCCCAGGTCAAGCCCAGCTATGCATATAGCAAAAATTTTCCCCCGTTCTTGCGGCAGTGAGCGGTCTGCCATCATGGTGATCATCATCGAGATCAGTGTACCACCACCAGCACCTTCAACGATCGCAGCCAGTAAGAAAACGATCGCACTGTGAGCTTGCCACAGCAATATTAACCCCAAAACATAGCAAAAAATACCAAAGGTAATAAACAAACCACGACCTAAGCGATCGCTTGCCTTACCAGCAAACACCCTGATACTAAAACTAGAAATTGCCGCAACTGTAAAAAACAGTCCGCCATTGAAGTCCAACTCAGTGGATTTTAGGAACAACGACACAAAGGTATGTACAGCACCGACGGACAAACCAACCAGCAACATAACTATAGTTGGAACTCTTACCTGTGGACTGCTCAAGGTTTGCCAAAAATTGTGATTTTCGTCCTGAGTTTGTTCCTGTGTCTGCACTGGTGGATTATTAACTTGGACAATCCCCAAGAGGGCGCAAAAACCCAATTCAGCAGATAGCAGAAATAATATCCCGTAACCACTGGTAGCTTCTAAATACCCTCCCAAGGCGGGGCCAATTGCTAAACCAAGGGGAGTTGTGAGGCTCATATAACCAATGATTTCACCACGAGTTTCAGCTGGAGCTAAATCTGCGATTAAGGCACTGTAGCCAGTGGTAAAAGCAGCTACGCTAATGCCGTGAAAAATCCGCACCAGAATAAGTAACCCAAGTGATTGGGTTGCCAAGTAACCAAAAGGTGCGATCGCAGCTACTATCGTACCAATCAACAAGACAATTTTTCGGCCACGTTCATCGGCTAATCGTCCCAACATCGGGCGAGACAGCAACAACCCAATGGCAAAACTACCCATCACAATCCCAATTTCTTGATTGTTTGCGCCCACATGATCGATGTAAAGCGGTAGGGTTGGTAAGAGCGAAGACAAGCTTGACCAGAATAATAAACCTGCTGTAAATAAAACCAGCAGGTTGCTCCGTAGTTCGGCATCAAAGGTATTAAATGCTTTCAAGGTAGATGCTATTGAATGAGTTATTTGTTATTTGTCATTTGTCCTTTGTCATTTGTCCTTCGTCTAGAGTCAACCAATATTATTTACTTCTAACTAATGACCAATGACCAATGACCAATGACCAATGACCAATGACCAATGACCAATGACAAATCAATACCATTGTTACCTTACTTAACATTTTTTGCTACTACTTCTCGCACGCGATAGATAGGCCTTCCTTGGGATTCATGGTATGTACGCATAAGCAACTCTGCCAAAAGCCCAAAGCAAAATAACTGTACTCCAGTCACTAGCAGGAGAACTGCTAAAATCAGCAAAGGACGATTGCCAATCATTTCACCTAAAGCCAATTTGACAAAAGTCAAGTAAATTCCGATCCCCGTTCCCGAAACCATTGAAATCAAGCCCAACAGCCCAAAAACATGCATCGGGCGGGTGAGAAATTTCTTCATAAACAGAATGGTTAACAAATCCATCAATACCCGGAATGTCCGCCAAATTCCATATTTACTACGACCAAAGCGGCGGGCGTGATGGCGCACGGGTACTTCAGTAATTCTAGCTCCTTCAATGTACGCCAAAGCGGGTAAAAATCGGTGTAGTTCCCCGTAGAGATTCATATCTGCCAACAGTTCTGCACGATAGGCTTTCAGCGAACAGCCATAATCATGAATATTCACGCTAGTGGTGCGGCGAATTAACCAATTGGCAATTTTGGAAGGAAGTAACCGATTTACGGCACCATCTTGGCGTTTTTGCCGCCAACCACTCACCAAATCGTAACCTTCATCTAGCTTTGCTAATAACATGGGGATATCAGCCGGATCATTCTGGAGATCAGCATCTAAAGTGATGATCGCTTTACCGACTGCATAATAAAATCCAGCAGCCATCGCCGCAGTTTGTCCGTAGTTACGACGCAAAATTACCACTTTTAAATTAGTACGAATTTGCGCCTCTTTCTTGAGAAATTCCCCGGAACCATCTGTAGAACCATCATCCACGCAAATAATTTCATAATTTACCTGACTAGAGGATAAAGTAGATGCGATCGCTTCTAGTAAAAGCGGCAAACTTTCCACCTCGTCATGTATTGGCAGCACCACTGAAACATCTGGGACAATTGCTGAAATAGCCCCATTCTCTTCACTTAACCCTTGATTAACCAACCCACTCCTCATATACCTGTGCGCCCTCAGCGTCTCTGTGGTTCGTAACTCTTGATAACTCTACCAGCACCTCGCAGCTGCTGATAGTACGACTGACTAACCGCATCTCCCTGTTCCGAAAGAATATCAATCCCAATTCCATCCCGTCCCTGATCTTTCCCAGAACTATGGATGTAATAACTATCAGCCAAATAAAGTCCGACATGGGTTGCTTTTTGGCTAGTTCCAAAAAATACTAGATCCCCGGCTGCTAATTCTGCAATAGTAATTGGTTTCGTGAATCCTTCCTGTTGATAGGCATCTCTAGGTAGCCAAATACCCACCGAAGCAAACGCCGCCTGCATTAACCCAGAACAGTCATAATTTGGCCCAACCGTACCACCCCAAAGATAATAATTGGATTGTTGCATCGCTTTTTGGGTAAAGGCGATGACCTCTACTAGGAGTTTTTTAATTTCAGCTTCAGAAAATGTTGCAGCCTGATAAGGTACAGTAGCAGATTGTAATGAATCCAAATCGGAAAAGGATACCCATCCCGGATAGTCATCTTCACACAAACACACCTGAATCGCTGAATTTTGATGATTTGATGTTACCCATAAATGTCGCCCAGATGCGGCTTGAGTTGCCAAGCGTGTACATTCAGGAGAATCATATAAATTCAGGTCAGCTAAACACTGATACTCCCCTGATTTTGGATTTTGGATTTTGGATTTTAGATTAAAGGACATTATTAGAGAATGATTTTTTTTAATAGAGACGAACAACTCGAAAATATTGGTAATGGCATTTTAGATGCAACTTGGGCAGCATTTCCGACCTTAGCCCGGAATCAAATCGCCCTGACTTGGGTTGTTTACGATCCCCCAGTGCTAGTAAATACTGGTGGAGCGCTGACTCCCAATGCTTTTTGGGATCATCCAGTTCGTGGTTTTACTTATCGCGGTGTTGAACGAATTTATCCCGCTAGTGTAGTCAAGCTATTTTACCTGGTGGCGGTAAATGAATGGCTAGAAAAAGGCATGAGTCAAACCTCCAAGGAATTGGAACGCGCCTTGCGGGATATGATTGTCGATTCTAGTAATGATGCTACCAGCTTGGTTGTGGATATTCTGAGTGGCACTACATCAGGGCCAGAATTACCAACCGGGCCCTTTGAAACCTGGAAATATCAGCGTAATATTGTTAACCGCTATTACCAATCTTTGGGTTGGGAAGAATTGGAGACGATTAACGTCTGTCAAAAAACTTGGGGTGATGGCCCTTATGGACGGGAACGGGCGTTTGTGGGTGAGTTACTGGAAAATCGGAATATGTTGACCACAAATGCGATCGCTAGGTTACTGCATAGTATTGTAGGTGGGGTGGCGGTTTCAAGTGGGCGATCGCAAGCAATGATGGCTTTACTCAAACGGACTCTCAACGATTTACCATCCGACACCGAGGAAAATCAGGTAACAGGTTTTTTAGGTGGCGGACTTCCTGAAAATACTCAAATTTGGTCAAAGGCAGGTTGGACAAGTCAAGTTCGCCATGATGCTGCGTATATTGAGTTACCAGAACAGCGTCCTTACCTCCTAGTGGTATTTACTGAAGGCAAAGCACAGGCTAAGAGTCGGGAGATTTTGCCCTTTGTTTCTAAACTAGTTGCCGAAGCGATCGCTAGTTTATGACACAATAATGTTGAAACGATTGGCAGATGCGATCGCTAATGGAGATTATGGCACTGGCGATCGCAGACATTAATCCTGAAACTATGTTATTTACCCAACCAGGCTTTGTTCCCGAAGCATTGCGTTACGCAAAAAAGCGATAATGCTATGATATTATAGGGAATGCAATAACATTTCCCTGCATTCACGACATTTGAATATGAAATAGACACTCAAATGTGTGAATAAATACCTGGAGAGGTGTCCGAGCGGTTCATGGTGACGCACTCGAAATGCGTTTTGGGGAAACTCAACGGGGGTTCGAATCCCCCCCTCTCCGTTTAAAAAAATTACTGAAAAACTAGTACATTGTGGCGGAAGTTTGCCTATCTTTAACGAGTTGCTCAAGTAGGGGCAATTCATGAATTGCCCCTACTTGTCTAATTAATTGAGATGATATCTGGATTCAAACCGTGCTGTACTGGTTCATTATTTGCAACTGAGATGAGATGATGTTTCAGTGCTTACTTAGTCAAGTATTTCCCAGAAAACACTAAAATATACATACCCAACACAGTTTTTTGGGATAATTGGGATAAACTAATGCCATCGTGTGAGGAGTGAACGATGGTAGATCGCAGCCTGGGGCGAGTACTCTCATTTAGTTTGATCAGCATTTGTTTATATTTGGGTATTAGTATAGGAGTCATTATCCGGCTTGGGCAATCACAGCGATTAAACGCTGCTACTACACCTACCGAGCCGGTGCAATTTCCATTAGCTATCCCTGAACTTACGCCATCAACAACAGAACAAAAAACCTTTCCAAATACTATTACCATCAAAGCCGTTGGAGATATTATTCCCGGCACTAATTTCCCCAACCATAGATTACCTCGTTTTCGAGATCAATTATTACCAAAATCAGTGAGAACTCACTTGCAAGGATCTGATATTTTATTTGGTAATTTTGAAAGTAGTCTAACTAATCATCCCTATACTGCCAAAGATATTAGTCGAGGCCAAGTCTTTGCCTTCCGCTCTCCACCTGCATACGCCAAGCTCTTTGCTGAGGCTGGTTTTAATGTGTTCAATATGTCGAATAACCATGCAATGGACTTCGGCCTTATAGGATTCAAAGATACAAAGAAAAATCTTGAGGCTGTGGGCATTGCAACATTAGGTCATAAAAATCAAATTCTTTATTTGGAAGCTAACAATATCCCTGTAGCTATGGTTGGGTTTTCTCCTTATGAAATGTATAATTCCATTCATAATTTAGGAGCAGCCCAAGCACTCATAGCAGAAGCCAAAAATAAAGCCAATATTGTAGTAGTCTCGATGCACGCTGGAGCCGAAGGAACCGGGGCGCTACACGTTAAGAATCAGACAGAGTTTTTTTATGGAGAAAACCGAGGTAATTCGATCAAGTTTGCTCGAAACATGATTGATGCGGGAGCAGACTTAGTACTAGGACATGGGCCTCACGTTCCGAGAGCGATGGAAATTTATAAAGGAAAAATCATTGCCTATTCTTTAGGAAACTTTTTGGGATATCGGACTTTATCTACAAATGCCCAAACAGGTGACTCAATGATTTTAGAAGTTAAACTCAACCCGGCAGGAGATTTGGTATCAAGTAAAATTATTCCTGTTCGGATGGATAGACAGGGAATCCCTCAGATTGATCAGAGTTTTCGGACTGTTAAACTTATGCGTTATTTGAATAATCAAGCTTTTCCCAAGAATCCGGTGAAGATTAATAAGAAAGGGGAAGTTGTTGTACAAAATAGGCTTGCTCCTCGCTAACTCTCTTTAAAATAATTCGTAATTCGTAATTCGTAATTAGTTAAGAGGAGCCAGTACTGTGCTGGATTCACTGCGCTGCTTGATCAAAATCCAAAATTAACTAGTTATTGATTTTGTAGCTTTTCCTCAAACTTTTGAACATTCTGGGGTTGAATATTAGTTGGTGTATTTTGCTTTTCCAGTGTTGGTACTACTACAGCAGAAGGATCTGATTGTCTGGATTCCTTTGGTGGCAATGGTGGTATAACCACAGGGTTGGACGGACTCACGGGTTGAGGAGATACAGAATCTTGATTAGAAGTGGGTAAGTTATTTTGGGGCAAGGGTGCGGGAGAAGCATTCCGAGATGAGCGGATTGCCCGTAGTTTCTCCACTAGCGAGGGTGTGGGTGAAACGCTAGGTGAGGGTGTAGATTCTTCGGAATTGCCGCTTTGTGATTCTTCTGTAGAGATGCTGCGGGGAACTTCTTCTTGGGAAGAACGACGATTGCGCCGACGTTGTTTGGAATTAGAGGCGGGTGCTGATTCGGTTTTTGAGGTGGTGTTAGTGTTTTCACCCGGTGATGACGATGTACTATTGAAGTCAGGTACTTTCGCGTCTGGTTGTTGAGTGGGCTGTTCAAAAAGCGGCTTTGCAGTTGGCTGCTGCTGAGATTTGGGTAATATGCTCGTGATTCCAAAACCTGCTGTAGCAGCAACTAGGGCTACACCTATACCAATAAATACCTGAGATGACCCCAGCTTTTTAGCCAGTGCAGGTTCCTTAGCGATGCCTGGGTTAGGCTGCGCCAAAGCAGATGGTCTATGATTACGATTTTGGCCAGTTTTCCCAATTATAGTTGCTGCCTGCTGTGCAGATAAATTAACAGTTGGCACTGCGTAAGTGGGTACAACTTGCGGTGTTCCATTCACCCCATTTCCAGGTAGCAATTGCAGCCACTCAGCAACCGTCGCTGGCCGAAAACGAGACTCTACCGCCATACCGCGCATTACTGCCTGGTTGACAGCAGCGCTCAAATGTGGTTGCAGTTCACGGGGAGAAGGCATTTGCTCGCGATCGCGCAATAATGCTGGCATGGGAACTTGGGCTGTTAATAGTGCATATAAGGTTGCAGCTAAACCATAAACATCTGTGGCGGGTGTACGTGGCGCTTGCGTCAAGTACTGCTCAATGGGAGAATACCCTTCAGAAACCAGACCTGTGTGAGTCTGCCTCACACCGCCATTAAATTCCCTGGCAATGCCAAAATCAATTAATACTACTTCCTGCGTTCCTAGGCGAAGGATGATATTATCTGGTTTGACATCACGATGTAACAAACCATTGTTGTGTACTACCTGCAACGCTGCCCCAATTTGCCGGATGTAATGAATTGCTGTGGCTTCTGGCAAAGGTATTCCTGGTAATACAAATGCGTCTCCCAAGGTTTCCCCAGGAATGTATTCCATCACCATATAAGGCAGTCCAGCTTCTACAAAAAAGTCACTAACTCTGACTATATTTGGGTGAATACACGTAGCTAATCGTCTGGCTTCATCTTGGAATTGGCGCTCGAATTTCGCAAAATCAGGATGTTGTCGCAGCCGTTCATTGATGGTTTTCATCACCACCTCCTGACCCAAGTAGTGATGCGTAGCTTTAAAGGTAATGCCAAAGCCACCCCGCCCTATTTCTTGAATTAGGGTATATTTTCCATCCTGCAAAATTGTGCCTGCTAACATAAAGAGTCCTGAGTCCTGAGTGAGCAGATAAGTAGCGAGTCCTGAGTCTTGAGGGATTTCCCAAAAATTTTCCCATATTTTTATCAAGAAAGGCAGAGGGCAGGAGGCAGAAGGAATGCTGTTTTCTGCTCTCTGCCCGTGACCAAACCGAACTTGGGTTTAAGACCCCACCAAATTTTCTTGTTTTGTGGCCCCAATTAAGTACGGTGTTGAATCCTCTACAAAACATTGAACCTTCTGCCCTCTGCCTTTTGCCTCCTGCTTTCTTCAACAAGCAGGGTTCTTGCCTGTCTATCCTACGGGATGATTTCGTTGTTGGAACTCCTGAAGTGAGAAAGACCTCCCCATGATCACAACAGTTTTATCTTTCTCAGATGATAGCGCGGGAATGCGGCAACCCTAAAGCGGAAGACGAGCTAATACCAATTTTGTATGAACTTACATCTTGGCATTACCAATGGATAGAGAAGAAATTTCTTCTATTTGCTTCTCCAACTCGCCTAATTGTATAACTCCTGAAATATAACCTACGGTAATTTTATCGACAAAAAGTATAATAAGTCTTAATCACCACTAATACTATCGATAAACCGTATATTATGGATAAAGCAATAAAATAACCTACTTCAAAAGACAGATTTTGAAGTAATCAGGCAATATCTTTTGATATCTGGCTAATTTTGCCGTTTTTATTTGAATATCTTCTCAAAGCTTGCTCTCTTAGAGTATTTACCAAGCTGGAAGAGATTAGAAAGTTAGAAGGAGTGAATGTGATCAACGCCATACAAATTAACGAAAACTTGACAACAACAGGACAAGTTATACCAAAACAGCTTGAGCAAGCTATCCAAGAGGGTTTTAAGTCTGTTCTCAATTTGCGATCGCCTGATGAACTAGGATTTTCTCAGGATGAGCAAAAAGTCGCGGAAGCATTGGGGCTGTATTATCAAAATGTTCCACTCAAGGTGGATCTGAAAAATTTAAATGAAGAGGTGATTACCAAAATCCTCACAACACTCGAACAAATCCCGAAACCAGCGGTTGTGCATTGTGCCGCCGGGATGCGATCGACTGGAATTGCGTTGTTGAGTATCGCTATCCAGGAAGGATTAACGCCAGAAGAAACCTTAGCAAAAGCAAGAAATCTCGGCTTTGGATTCTTTGAACATGCTGGCGTTAGTCCCCGATTAAAGCAATTATTTGTGAACTACGTTAGCAAACACAGTAAAATAGCTGTACCTGCTAGCTGATCTTAGAGGATGTTAGTTATTTCTAATTGTTATGTCCGAATAGACTAGAAGGCTGCTATGGCAATCCTAAATCATTCGTGAAAAATTAGATACCCGACTTCTTCGAGAAGTCGGGTATCTGGACATCGCGCATTTTCACAACTCATTTAGGATTGCTATTAGGACTTACGCATTGACAGAAAATACCAAATATGGATTCTTTGAAAAAGCACGTCTGTCGTAGGGGTAAAGCACATTGCT
>NZ_JAWJTF010000311.1:0-2339 GCF_048836525.1 Nostoc sp. CALU 546 | reverse complement strand
CTACAATAATCAGTCTTTTGTCTTGGCGGCGATTTATCGCGTTTCTTACCTTAATTTTTAGTTATCCATTTATACCAATTATCTAAACCTACACCAGTAGTTGCGGAAACCTGAAAAATCTTAATTTGGGGATTTACCTGTACAGCATATTCTATGCACTTTTGCACATCAAAGTTCACATAAGGTAGCAAATCAATTTTCGTGAGAATCATTACATCACTAGCACGGAAGATATGCGGGTATTTTAGCGGCTTATCCTCTCCTTCCGTGACTGAGAGAATCACAACTTTTGCCTGTTCTCCCAAATCAAATAAGGCTGGACAAACTAAATTTCCCACATTTTCAATCATCACAACTGAATTCAGTGGTGGATTCAGTTGTTGTAAACCCTTGTCTATCATTGATGCATCTAAATGACAGCCTGTTCCGGTATTTATTTGGATGACTTTAGAACCTGTTTCTTTAATTTTTTTGGCATCATTAGCAGTTTCTTGGTCGCCTTCAATAACGCTAATAGATAATTGATGTTTTAAATCATTAATGGTTCGCGTCAAAAGAGTTGTTTTACCTGCACCGGGAGAACTCATTAAATTTAAGGCGAGAATATTTCGACCTTTAAACCATCCGCGATTTTGGGCAGCTAGCAGGTTATTCTTTGCCAATATATCCTGTTCTAAAGATATCGTTGTGTTGTGTATTTTGGCATGAATTTGAGGCGCTTCTATATGAGTGTCGTGACTATGGGAATGAGTAATGACAGTACCATCTGGTAAAGTATGAGTATGGTGATGATGGTTATGTTCAGCTTCATCTGTTTCTAAATTGGTAATTTTAGCTTCACCATCATCCGAACAACCACAGGTTACACACATAATTCCTCGATTTCTATTTCTTTAATTTTCAGCTCTTCACCAGTAATTAAATCTAATTCCACGCTACCGCAGTTACAGATTCCAAATGGTTTATCTAAAGAAATTTCTGCACCACATTGGCGACATCTCCATAAACCTGGAATTTCTAAAATTTCTAATGTCGCCCCTTCTAAAACTGTACCTTGAGTGCAAATATCAAAACAAAATCGGATAGCGTCGGGCATGATGGCTGAAAGTTTGCCAATTTCTAATAAAACTCGCTGCACTTTTGCGCCTTTGGCATTTTCAGTCACAATTGCCACAATATTTTGGGTGATTCCGAGTTCGTGCATACTATAAAATCTATTAAATATTAACAAATTCGTGGCAATTGGTCGCCTACCAACATATCAACAATTCTTTCAGCACCAAAAACTGTTTTTAACAATACAATACCTGGGGGTGAGGTAATAACTTCGCCAATAATACAAGCATCTTTCCCTGCTGGGTGAGATTTCATAGCTGATAAAACGTTGTCAGCATTCTCTTTTGGAACCACTACAACTAACTTACCTTCATTAGCTAAATATAATGGGTCTAAACCGAGAATTTCGCAAACTCCGTTGACTTCTTCACGCACTGGTATAGATTCTTCGTAAAGACGAATTCCCACATTTGAACTGAGGGCAAATTCATTTAATACTGTAGCTAACCCACCGCGTGTAGCATCTCGCATAGCATGAACTTGTGGACATACTTGGAGAATAGTTTCTACTAAATTATGCAACGGCTGACAGTCACTTTCAATAGTAGTTTCTAAGGCTAATTCCCCACGGGCAATTAAAATTGCTGTCCCATGATTGCCTATTTCACCATTAATTATTACGGCATCTCCAGGTTTAATATTATGGGCGGAAATGCTAATTCCTCGTGGGATGATACCAATACCAGCAGTATTAATAAAGAGTTTATCGGCAGCACCACGATGTACAACTTTTGTGTCACCAGTGACAATTTGAACACCAGCTTTTTCTGCGGCTGCTTTCATGCTGTTTGCGACACGGCGTAAGGTTTCTACAGGTAATCCTTCTTCTAAAATTACGCTACAAGTTAGATATAAAGGTTTAGCACCGCTGACTGCTAAATCATTAACTGTGCCGTTAACGGCTAATTCTCCTATATCACTACCGGGGAAAAATAAGGGGTCTACAACATAAGAATCTGTTGTAAATGCGAGTCTGTCTCCTTGTTGCATGAGACTGCCTAAGTTGAAGCTGGCTTGGTCTTCTAGTTGTGAGAGAATTGGGTTATCAAAATTGCTGACAAAGATATCATCTATTAAATCACGCATGGCTTTACCACCACTGCCATGTGCGAGAGTTATATGAGTGTCTTGCACTTTAGTTTGGCGACGACGGACTTTTTCTATTTTTTGGAATAGGGGATTTTGGATTGGGTTTGTGGGGGAAATATTCATATTAAATTTTT